>CAIQOK010000040.1 GCA_903873415.1 uncultured Verrucomicrobiota bacterium
CTCGCGTTTGGAGGATAAACTCATGGTCGTGTTTCCGGTAACCATGAATAGGAGTCAACGTATCGGCGGACTCCCCGTCCACCTCCCAGCCCCGGTAACATTTAGTTTGAGTCAACTCGGGGATTTGCCGCTCGTTTTGCGGGCTTGACGGTCTTCCTCCTCCTCTTAATTATCTCCATGACGAATGGGTTGTTTGGAAATGGTTCATTTCGTATGGCGAAAACAAAGATTGTGGATTCCGGTTCAAAGGGGGGAAACGGCTTGGGATCATTGGCATCCGACGCTGTGTTGGCTGAGGGGTTCAGAGGGGGGCGTCCCCGTGGGAAGCGCGCACTCCGATCCGTCCCGGCTCCTGTCTCGTTCGCTGCGAATTCTCCTTCGGCAGTTTGGAGTTCCGAGAAGAGAGGCAACCGGCTGATTAGCGAGGTGGTCAAGGAACTGATTCTGTTGGCGCATGAGCAGGGGCATGTGACAGCCGACGACATCACGGAGGCGCTGGCTGAGGCGAGTGCCGGTGCGGAGGGTTTGAAGGAGGTGCATAGCCAACTCCAACAGCTTGAGGTGGAAATTGTGGATTCGGGCGATCCGGGAGGGGGGGCATTGGAGGATCCGGTTGTTGACCGGGACCGGCTCGACATTCTCGACGACCCGGTGAAGATGTATCTCAAGCAAATGGGGCAGGTGCCGCTGCTGACCCGGGAACAAGAGGTGGAGGTGTCCAAGCGAATTGAGACGGCGCAGGAGGAGGTGAAGCGAATTGTGCGCCGTTTGGGTTTCGCCGCTAAGGAACATCTCGCATTGGCGGAAAGATTACTCTCCGATCCCCCTCGCGAAAGGTTTGATCGGGTCGTGTTGGATCAAAAGCTTGAAGACCGTTCCGGCCACCTGAGGCTTTTGGGGCGATTGGTTGCGCAGGTTCGTGAAATGGACCGGGCGGTGGATGCCGCATATCTGGAGTGGGCGGGCGGTGCGGGCGGCCATGAGGCGGCGGAGTTGATGTCCCGGTTTCATGCGGCCGACCTCAAATTGCAGGGCTCTTTCGAGCGGTTCGCACTGAAACCGAAAATCATCGAGGAAATCGCGGTTGTGGCGGAGAATATCCACGACAAGATCCAGTCCAGCCTGCGCAATGTGGAGGTCCTGAAAAGCCAGCCCGATTCCCTGGGGCGTCAGACCCTTCTTGATGCTGAGGAGATCAAGCTCCGGTCGTTGGAACAATTCGTGCGGATGCCCCGGGGGGATTATCTGGATGCTTTCAGCCGCTTGAAGCAGTTCACCGCGCAAGCCCATGCGGCCAAAACCGAAATGGTCGAGGCCAACTTGCGCTTGGTCATCTCCATCGCCAAGAAACACACCAACCGGGGCCTTTCCTTTCTGGATCTGGTGCAGGAGGGCAATCTGGGATTGATGAAGGCCGTGGAGAAGTTCGAATACCGGCGCGGCTATAAATTCTCAACCTATTCCACCTGGTGGATTCGTCAGTCCATCACCCGCGCTCTGGCCGATCAGGCCCGGACCATCCGGATCCCGGTGCACATGATCGAAGTCATCAACAAGTTGATGCGCGTTCAAAAGCGTTTGCAACAGGATTACGGTCGGGAACCCACGCCGGAGGAGATTGCCGAGCAGATTCAGCTTCCGGTGGCCCGGGTGCGGGCCATTCTCAAAATGGCTCAGCAGCCCATCTCACTTCAAGCTCCCGTGGGGGACGGGGAGGATGCCAACGTCGGGGATTTCATCGAGGACCGGTCGGTGGAGAGTCCCTTTGATTTGGTCGGGTTCAGTCTTTTGAAGGACAAGCTTGGAGGGGTTCTGGCCAGTCTGAATGAACGCGAGCGGATGGTTTTGGAACTGCGCTTCGGGTTGGGGGAAGGCGGGGGGCGCACGCTTGAGGAGGTGGGCCGGCATTTCAGGGTGACCCGCGAGCGGATTCGGCAGATTGAGGCCAAGGCGCTGCGGAAGATGCGCCATCCCAGCCGCTTGCGACATTTACACGGGTTTCTAACGGCTGAAAAAAATGCGGAATAGCCGCAGGCCCGGGAGGGGGGCGAAAGGCGGAAAACCGGCGGCCGGCGGAGAAGAAAGAAGCGGCAAGTGATCGACCGGCTTAAAATCAAATCCGCGGTCATGTGGTTTTGGTCGTCTGAAAGACAGGGGCTATGCGGGGTTTCTCGCGGGCTGCGGGTTGGCCGGTTGTCTGACTGCGATGTATCGGCGCGGTGAGTGTTCCAAGAAAATCCAGGGTTGCTTGCGGACGGTTGGGTGAGTCCATAAAGGTTGGCCTTTTCGTCAGTCCGAGGCTGACAGGCCAATGGGATTTGATAAGCTGGGGCCGCCGTATAATGAATGCGATGCCGCCCATGCCCACAGTTGTCCTTGCCACCCGCAATGCCCACAAGGTGCTTGAAATCCGCGCATTGCTCGGTCAGGCGTCGAGCTGCCTGACACTCAACGATTTTTCGGAGGCGCCTGATGTGGTGGAGGATGCCGGCAGCTTTGCTGGGAATGCGACCAAGAAAGCCGTTGAGCTGGCTTGGTGGTTGGCCTGTTTGCCGAAAACGGAAGGGGCTGGGCGCTCTTTGCTGGTTCTGGCCGATGATTCCGGTTTGGAGGTCGATGCGTTGAATGGTGCGCCAGGGGTCTTTTCCGCCCGGTTTTCCGCCCCAGACGGGAGTGGAAACGCTCCGGATGCAGACAACAACGCGAAGCTGCTTCGGCTGCTTCAGGGCGTTCCTTCCGCCAGCCGGACGGCGCGGTTCCGTTGCGTGATTGCGCTGACGCGGGTTCCGGATTTTTTTGGTGGTGCGGCCGGGAAGCGGATGGGTGATTTGCAGGCGGTGACCCGTGTTTTTGAAGGGGTTTGTGAGGGGCGGATTGAGGCGGCGGCCCGGGGGCAAGGCGGGTTTGGCTACGATCCGCTCTTTGTTCCGGACGGTTTTGAGCAGTGCTTTGCCGAGCTGGGCGGGGAGGTGAAGAACCGGATCAGCCACCGCGCCCGGGCTTTGGAAAAACTCCGTGTGGCAGGGGTTTGATTTTGCGCTGCCTCTTCGGCTATCCGCCTTCCGGGTCTGGATGAGGTTGGCTTTTCGGGTTTGGCATGGCTTTGCGTTTGACCTCGGGGATCCGCCCGAATACTATGGAACCGCGATGAGCGATTTGAACCTTCTGCTTAAGTGGATGCTAACGGGCAGCATGGCGGTGGGGTTCTGATGCGTTGTTGTTTTTCAAACCCACTGCCGAAGCGGCGGTGGGTTTTTTTGTTTGCCCGGCCGTCGCGGGTTAATTAAGTAAAAGGCCAAGACTCATGCTCAAAGATCCGTCACAGAAATACCGGCCGTTTCCGCCGGTCTCGTTGCCCGACCGGCAGTGGCCCGAGCGCATTCTCAGCGCCGCGCCTCGCTGGTGTAGCGTGGACCTGCGCGATGGCAACCAGGCTCTGGCCGTGCCGATGAACGTGTCGCAGAAACTCGAGCTTTTCCAGACTCTAGTTAAAATCGGGTTCAAGGAGATCGAGGTGGGCTTCCCATCGGCGTCCAACACGGAGTTTGCCTTCAACCGCCGGCTCGTTGAGGAGGGGCGCGTTCCGGAGGACGTCTGGCTCCAGGTGCTGGTGCAGGCGCGGGAAGATTTGATCGAACGCACCTTTGATTCCTTGGTTGGGGCCAAGCGGGCGATCATCCATATGTACAACTCCACCTCCCCGGCCCAGCGCCGCGTGGTCTTCGGCAAGTCGAAGGAGGAGATCAAGGCCATTGCGGTGCATGGGGCAAAGCTGATCCGGGACCGTTTGCCCCGGTTGCAGGGGACCGAGGTCCAGCTCGAGTATTCGCCGGAGAGTTTTTCGGCGACCGAGGTGGGGTTTGCCAAGGAGATTTCCGAGGCGGTGATGGAGGTGTGGCAGCCGACGGCGGAGCGGAAGATGATTTTGAACCTGCCCGACACGGTGGAAGTGGCGACGCCCAATGTGTATGCCGACCAGATAGAATGGATGTGCCGGAACATTAAGAACCGGGAGGCTTTGATCCTGAGTCTGCACACGCACAACGACCGTTCGACAGGGGTGGCGGCGACTGAGCTGGGGCTGCTTGCCGGGGCCGATCGAGTGGAGGGGACGCTTTTTGGCAACGGCGAGCGGACGGGGAATCTGGATCTTGTGACGCTGGCCCTGAACCTCTACATGCAGGGGGTGAGTCCGCAACTGGAGCTGGGAAATCTCAACGCCATCCGCGAGGTGTATGAGCGTTGCACCGGGATGAGTGTGCCGCCGCGCCAGCCGTATGCCGGGGAATTGGTGTTCAGCGCCTTCAGCGGCTCGCATCAGGACGCCATCAAGAAGGGGTTGGCGGAATGGTCTCGGGGACAGCGCACGCATTGGGACGTGCCGTATCTGACGATCGACCCAGCGGACATCGGGAGGGAATATCGCGAAGTGATCCGGGTCAATTCCCAGTCGGGCAAGGGCGGGGTGGCGTATTTGCTGGAGAGCGAGTTTGGCATTGAGCTGCCCAAGGACATGCAGCGGGAGTTTGGGCCCATTGCCAACGATGCCGTGGACCGCTTGGGCCGCGAAGTCAGCGGGGCGGAGTTGAAGGCTATGTTCTGGGGCGAGTATGTTGAGCGTTCGGCACCCTGGCGTTTGGAGTCGTTTGAGGCGGAGAGCAAGAATGGCATGGTCCGGTGTCACGCGGTGCTGTTGCAGGACGGGCAGCCGCTGGCTCTGGCCGGAGAGGGCAACGGGCCGTTGGCGGCGCTGGTGCATGGGTTTGGACAGTGCGGAGTGCCCCGCTTTGAGATTGCAAATTACAGCCAGCATTCATTGGGATCCGGGGAGGCCGCCGCGGCCATCGCCTATATCCAGTTGAAATGGTCCGGGGGCCGGACCCTGTGGGGGGCCGGGGTGGATACAAACATTGAGCTGGCGTCCGTGCGTGCCGTGCTGAGCGCCTTGAACCGCAGCTGCGTTTGAACTTTTCATCGGACCCGGATCCGGATTAAGGTTGATTCGATTATGAAAAGATATGGAGTCTGTTTTTTCCTCACGTTGGCGCTGGTTTGGCCCGGGCCGATTCGCTCCCAACCTGCCGTGTCTCCCGCCGCGGTGCCGGCTCCCGCCGCCAAGGGGCTGGATGGTGTGATCTGCTGGGACGCCTCCAGCAAGCGCGTCACCGTCAATGCCGGAACACCCGAGGCTCATTACGTTTTCAATCTCACCAACATCTCCAGCGCCAATGTGGTCATCAACAGCGCTGTGGGATCGTGCGGTTGCACGGTGGCCCGATTGCCCGTCCAGCCTTGGACTCTGGGGCCCGGTTCCAACGGCCAGATCAATGTCACCATGAACCTTGCGGGCAAGTCCGGCACGGTCCCCAAGATTGTCACGGTCAGCACCGATCGTGGGAACACCCAGCTCTCAGTCACGACGACGATTGTGCCCGCGTCGGAGGCGCCCGGAGCGGCGGCGGGCATGGACCGCTCTTCCAACCAGAAACTGGCGCTTGCCGACCGGCAGGCGGTTTTCAAGGGCGATTGCGCCCGCTGCCATGTTCTGCCCACCGTGGGAAAGATGGGGGCTGAACTCTATCAAGCGGCCTGTGGCATCTGTCACGAGGCGGAGAACCGGGCTTCCATGGTTCCCAATTTGCACGCCCTCAACAAGCCGACCGACTCGGAGTATTGGAGGAACTGGATTGCGCAGGGCAAACCCGGCAGCCTCATGCCTGCTTTCAGCATGGCCCAGGGCGGGGTTTTGACCGACGATCAAATCGGTTCGCTGGCGACTTATCTTTCGGCTGCCATTCCGTCGCGGCCCGCCGTGCCAGCGTTTAGACTTCCCTCGCAGCATTGATCCTTCCGGCACCCGGCGGGATGTTTGTTGTGTTCGTTCGCCCGGCAGCCCCAAATCATGACCGCCCGTCTTCAGGTCCGTTCGCAGCGCCAAGCGATGGACTGGAGTCTGGCGCTGGTCAGTCAGGGCATTGAGACCACGATTGAATTTTCGGCTGAAGCCGGTTGGGGGTTGCTCCTCCACGAAGAGGAATATGACCGGGCCGTGGCTGTGGTGCGGCTGTATCGGAGTGAGAATCTTAGGCGTCCCTGGCACCGCCGGATCGGTTCCCCCGGCTTTTTTTTCGACTGGGGTGCTCTGGCTTGGGTGCTGGTTCTGGCGGTTTTTTTCCAACTCAGCGAGAGCAGTCCGGACTTGCGCAGTGCCGGGGTGATGGATTCCGTCAAGGCTTCGCACGGGCAATGGTGGCGGATGTTCACGGCTATTTATCTCCATGCGGATCTGGGGCATCTGGCCGCCAATGCGAGTCTGGGTCTTATTTTTCTGGGGTTGGCCATGGGCCGGTATGGGACCGGGGTTGGCTTGCTGGCCTCGCTTCTGACCGGAGCGGGGGGCAACGCCTTGGCTTGGTTTACAGATCAGGCCCATCGCAGTCTGGGGGCATCGGGCGTGGTGATGGGGGCCTTGGGACTTCTAACGGCCCCGCCGCTCTTTGGATGGCGGCGCGATCCGCGTTGGCGGCAGCATTTGCTGGGGGGATTTGCCGTGGGTGGGATGTTGTTTGTATTGCTGGGGTTGAGCCCCGGATCGGATGTGGTGGCGCATTTCGGGGGCTTTGTGACCGGGCTTTTTCTGGGGGGGATGCTTTTGCTGGAGCCGCGGTGGGCCGGCCGGGGCGTGGTGAGTTTTCTGGCAGGATCCGTTTTTTGTCTGCTGACTTTGTTGACCTGGTGGTTGGCGTTGCGGGCAGGATTATAGCCAGCAGGGTCGCTGTGCTGCCCCAGAGGAGCGGCCCGCAAAAGAGCGGTTCAAGGACTGGTGGGGCGTCCAAAATCTATACCTATTGAATTTGCGGCAAGGGCTTTTAATTTCACGGAGGACTTTGTCAATGCAAGGGCTTTATTTGGAGTGGATGCTTTGGGAGCGGCCGGGCTGATGGGTTTAATCCGCGGGGCGGGCGGCTTAAAAACTTTGACGCATCGTCCGCGGTTTCCTACCTTTAGGGGCTTTTCAAAAGCGAACATGATTGGCTTTATTTTTAAGAAGATCATCGGCTCAAAGAATGAGCGCGAGTTGAAGCAACTCCGGCCGCTGGTGGGCCGGATCAATGCCTTGGAGAAGGAGTTGCAGGCGCTGCCGGACGAGGCTTTGCGCGGCAAGACCGCCGCGTGGAAGGCGGAGCTGTGCCAGATTGCCGATAACGATCAGCTCGCGAAACGTCTGGGTGAGATTTTGCCGGAGGCCTTTGCGGTGGTCAAGAACACCTGCCGCCGCCTCTGCGGCCGGGATGTCCCGGTGCGCGGGCATTTTCTCAGGTGGGAAATGGTGCCCTTTGACGTGCAGCTCATCGGCGGCATGGGGTTGCACAAGGGCAAGATTGCGGAAATGGCCACCGGCGAAGGCAAAACGCTCGTCGGCACGCTCCCGGTTTTCCTCAACGCCTTGACAGGGCGCGGCGTTCATGTGGTGACGGTGAACGATTATCTGGCCGCCCGCGACAGCGAATGGATGGGCGCCGTCTACCAGTTTCTGGGCCTGACGGTTGGTTGCATTCTCCATGACCAGTCCCCGGATGTGCGCCGGCAGCAATACGCCTGCGACATCACCTACGGCACCAATGCGGAATTCGGCTTTGACTACCTGCGCGACAACGGGATGGCCCAGAAGCGCGAGCATCAGGTGCAGCGCGGTCATTATTTCGCCATCGTCGATGAGGTGGACTCCATCCTGATTGACGAGGCCCGCACGCCGCTGATCATCAGCGGTCCTGCGGTGGTTACGTATGACGAGCAATACGGCGCTTTCAAGCCTCAGGTCGAGTCTCTTTTCCACGCCCAGGAGCGGTTGTGCCAGCGGTTTCTGAATGAGGCCGTGGAGCTGATCAAGAAGCTGCATCCCGCCGACGGATCCAATCCCAAGGACCGCGAGGCGTTGGAGAAGGAAATCGGCCTGCTGCTCTTCCGGGTGAAAACGGGCACTCCGCGCTCGGATGCGCTGATGAAAGTGCTGGAGAATCCGGAGAATCTCCGTTTGATGAACGCGGCGGAATTGCAGCTGCATGCGGACCAGAAAAAGGTGGAGCTCTACGCCGAGAAGGAACAGTTGCTCTTTGCGATCGAGGAGAAGAGCAATGAAGCCGATCTGAGCGAGCGCGGGCGCAATTTTCTCAGCCCCAAGGATCCGGACGCCTTCATGTTGCCGGACCTGACGACGGCGCTGCACGAGATTGACACTGGAGCCGAGACCGATGCCCGCAAGCGTCTGGAAGCCAAGACCAAACTCCAGCAGGAGTTCGAGGCCAAAGCCCAGCGCATCCATGCCATTTCTCAGCTCCTCAAAGCCTACTGCCTCTATCAGCGTGATGTTCAATATGTTGTTCAGGACAACAAGGTCATCATCGTCGATGAGAACACCGGTCGTTTGATGGCGGGCCGGCGCTGGAGCGACGGGTTGCATCAGGCTGTCGAGGCCAAGGAAGGGGTCGCCATTGAGCGGGAGACCCAGACGCTGGCCACGATCACGATCCAGAATTATTTCCGCCTGTATTCCAAGCTGGCGGGCATGACCGGCACCGCGGAGACCGAGGCGCAGGAGTTTTTTGACATTTACAAGCTGGGGGTGCTAGTCATTCCAACCAACCGGCCGATCGGGCGCAAGGACGCCAACGACTCGGTCTACAAGACTCGGCGCGAGAAATACGCCGCGGTGCTCAACGAGATCAAGACCGTGCATGCCCAGGGCCGGCCCATCCTGGTGGGCACCATTTCAGTGGAGGTGAGCGAGCAATTGTCGCGGATGTTGAAGCGGGAGGGGATTGTCCATGCGGTGCTCAACGCGAAGTTTCACGAGCAGGAGGCGGAGATTGTGGCCCGGGCGGGGCAGCGCGGGGCGGTGACCATTGCCACCAACATGGCGGGTCGCGGCACCGACATCAAACTCGGCTCGGGGGTTTCAGATTTGGGCGGCCTGCACGTGCTGGCCACCGAGCGGCATGAATCCCGGCGCATTGACCGTCAGCTGCGGGGGCGCTGCGCGCGTCAGGGCGATCCGGGCTCGTCGCATTTTTTCATCTCGCTTGAGGACGATTTGATGCGGCTCTTTGGTTCCGACCGGATTGTCAAATACATGGAGAAAATGGGGTTGGAGGAGAATCAGGAGTTGGAGCACCCGTTGTTGAACCGCTCCATCCAGACCGCCCAGAAGCGGGTTGAACAGCATAATTTCCAGATCCGCAAACGCACTCTGGAATATGATGATGTGATGAACAAGCAGCGCGAGGTCATTTACGGCTTCCGCAATGAGATCATCCAGACCACGGACGTGCGCGACCGGCTCATGGACATCATGGAGGATGTGGTTCTCCAGAAGGTGGTTGAGAACACAACCTTGGACTATAACCCGAAAGAGTGGAATGTTCGGGCCTTGGCCGACTGGGCCAATCTCAACTTCCCGCTTGGAGTTCCCGAGACCGAAATCATCAAGGCCGCCGAATCCGGCACTGAATCCCCCGTGCCCGGATCGGTTTACAGCGACCTGAGCGCATCCCAGTTTTCGGTGTGCAATTTTGTTTCCGATAGCGTGCGCAAGGCCTATGAGCTGAAGGTGAGTTTCGAAAACGCAGAGGCGCTTAAGGAGGTGGAGCGCTACACCATCCTGAGTGCGATCGACCGTTTGTGGCAGGAGCATCTTTACGAGATGGACAGCTTGCGCTATAGCATCGGGCTGCGCGGGTACGGTCAGCGGGATCCGCTCATCGAATACAAGGCCGAGGCGTTCAAGATGTTCGACACCCTGATGGTGAACATCAAGACGGAGATCTGTCATAATATTTTCCGCAGTGCTTCAAGCCTGATGGCGTTTGAAAACTTTCTCCGGAACATGCCCCAGCAGACCCTTCATCAGACGGCCAGCGCTTTCACCGAACCCACGGTCGACACCGCCGCCACCGAAAACCAGCCCCGGCCCAGTGACATGGTGAGCCAGGCCGCCGCCGCGGTGGAAAAGGCCCGACCGGTCCGGATGGGGCCCAAGGTGGGCCGTAACGATCCTTGCTCCTGCGGCAGCGGCAAGAAATACAAGCAGTGCTGCGGCAAGTAGGGCATCTCGAGCCTCAGCCCGTCAGGGGCCCTTCATTCTTTCCCGCTCGGCTGGGAAGCAACGAGGGCTTTCACCCCGTCCCCATGTTTTTGATCTTCATGGGTGTAGGCCTGGTCAACGTTGAAGCGGCCTGAGCGCCGCGCTCTAAGGGTTTAAGCGAAGGCCGGTTTTTGTCAGTCAAGAAAAGGCTGGAATAGAACGGGACAACTAGTTCACTTAAAATCTCATCCTTCCCTTCACCCGTCAGGTGAACCGAAACCAGCAATGCAAAAGTGCTCGTTGCCCCCAATTTTATTCAGTCATCCCCCCCTTGACCATCATTTCAATTGCGGAGATTAGGCGCATGGATCTGAAACGAATCAGCCCAAGGAGAGCCTGAAAATGGCCGGCCGGGTCCCATGCGACAGGCGGCCTTAGCCCGGGTCGGTCGGGCCTGTTGCTGCCGGCGAGGGGGGCTGAGGCATGGAGGGCGGCTATCTGGACTGAACCAGCGTTCGGAAAGCCCGGCCCAGATGCTGCGGATGTGTGAGAGTCTGAAACTGGCGCGTATGGCGGGGCGTCCATTCGCCGAAGGCCGCCGGTTTCCTCCAGATTTTCTCGGCAATCTGCGTGAGGAATTGCGATTGGGTTATGAGCGCCTCTGTTTTCAAGCCGGCGGATTCCCCGGCCTTTTGGAGGGCTGTGAAATTGACTTGGGCGGTCAGATCCTGTTCGCCGGGACATGCCAGCAAGGGGTCGCCGATCTGATGCCGACGGTAGGAGCGGAGGGTGCCGTGGCGGCGTTGGGGTGTGAAAAAATCCGCCGCTTCCAATCCATAATCGAAGGTGAGCAATTTTCCGGCGGGCAGGCATTGGGCCGCCTGACTCCACCAGGCCTCTGCGGCGGGGCAGATTTCCGTGGTGAAATCATCGGGCAACACTTCAAGCAGTCCGGGTTCAAGCAAGAACGGGCTTGATTCCAGATGCGGAAGTTTTGCCCAGACAAAAGACTCCTTTTCCAGCGCCACGCCCCATTCAAACCACTGCTGTTTTCTCGAATCCCACCCGAGTCGTCGGACCGGGAACGCATCCAGAAGTTCGTTGCTGAACATCAGGGTGTGGGCGTTAGGGGGGGGGCTTTGGGTGGTGGCGGAAGGGAGGTGGGTGTGCCAGTGGACCTGAGGTGCGAACCGGGCCAGGGTTTCCTGCTGCCAGAGCCGCCGGCGCGGGGATGGCTCAATGACATGGTATTGCAGGCGGGCGTAAAGGTGGGGGCGGCGGAGCTCCAGCCAGGAGAGGATATCGAGGGCCAGTTTGCCGTCATGCGCTCCGGCCTCAACGAGGTGGATGTTCAAGAGCGGAGCGAGGGATGAATCCTCCAGCCAATGGGCGAACTGGAAAGCCAGCAAACCGCCGAACAATTCGCCCACGCTAACGCTGGTGAAAAAGTCGCCTTCGCGCCCCACCGTCCGCTTTTCCGCCTCGTAATATCCATAATCAGGACAATAGAGGGCCAGTTCCATGAAGCGGCTGAAGGGCAGTAGGCCCTTTTGAGCCAGTTCCTGCGCGATGATTTCATTCAGGGCCTTCAAATGCTTTAAAGTGGTTCGGTTTTAGCTATGACTATGAAAGCTGACAGCTACTTATGGCAAAGATTGACGCGTTTTTCAATTTGATGTTTGAGCAGAAGGCCTCCGACGTACACCTCTCGGCAGGCAACTCGCCCATGTTGCGCATCAACGGCGAACTGCACCGGGTGGATTTTCCACCGCTGGAGAGCGACACGCTTAAGGCGATGCTCTACGAGATCGCCCCGGAGTATAAGATCAAAATTTTCGAGGAAACGGGGGATGTGGATTTCGGGTATGAGATTCCCAATGTCTCGCGGTTCCGGGCCAATTTTTTCAACCAGAAAAACGGCGTCGGCGCCGTGTTCCGGCAGATTCCCAGCCGGGTCTTGTCCTTCGAGGATTTTGAGAAGTCCGACGCGCCGCTGCCGCCAGTGCTTAAAAAGTTCGCCATGCTCAACCGCGGTCTGGTCGTGGTCACCGGGCCGACCGGTTCGGGCAAGTCGACGACCTTGGCGGCGATGGTGGATTACGCCAACAAGAACCGGCGCGACCACATCTTGACCTTGGAGGATCCGATTGAGTTTGTGCATGAGGGCAAGAACTGTTTGGTCAACCACCGGGAAGTGGGGGTGCATACCAAAACCTTCGCCGCCGGGTTGCGCGGGGCCCTGCGCGAGGATCCGGACATCATCATGGTGGGCGAGTTGCGGGATTTGGAAACGATCGAGCTGGCGCTGGTGGCCGCGAGCACCGGGCATCTGGTGTTCGGCACGCTCCACACCCCCAGTGCGGCCAAGACGGTCGACCGGATGATTGACGTTTTCCCCGCGGACCAGCAAAACAAAATCCGGGCCACGCTTTCCGAGGCGCTTAAGGGGGTGGTGGCGCAAAATCTCTTCAAGCGCATCGACAAGAAGGGCCGCGTGGCGGCTTTGGAAATATTGGTGTTCACCACCGCCATCGCCAACTTGGTCCGCGAGGGCAAGACCCATCAGATCCCCGGCATGATCCAGGTGGGCAAGAAACTGGGCAATCAGCCGCTGGACGACGCGATCTTGGAGCACCTGCGGATGAAGCGCATCTCGGCGGAGGAAGCCTACGAAAAGGCCGTGGACAAGCGGAAATTCCGCGGGTTTCTGTCCAGTCCGCCCGATGACGAGGAATGAGTTATGCGCCTGCCTGAACTGGACAATATTCTGACCGCCATGCTGGACTCGCAGTCGGAGGTTTCCGATCTGCTCTTCACCGTGGACAAGCCGCTGCAGGTGGAATCCTTCGGCGAACTCAAGTCCGTGGCCTTTGAGCCCCCCATCGGGAAGCTCACCCCCTTTCAGACGGAGATGATCGCGCTGAATCTCATCGGCGAGAACCAGTGGCATATCGAGGATTTGTTGCGGCACGGGTCCTGTGACGCCGCCTACACGTTGGTGGACCGGGCGCGGTTCCGGATCAATATATTTGCGCAGCGGGGCAGCTATTCGATTGTCTGCCGGCAGCTCAACACCCGGATCCCCACGCTGGAGTCGCTGGGATTCCCCGAAGTGATCCAGCAGTTGCCGCGGGAAAAGACGGGATTGATGCTGGTGACTGGGGCGACCGGTTCGGGTAAATCCACCACGCTTGCAGCCGTGCTCAACGAGATCAACCGCACCCGGCCGGTGCATGTCATCACCTTGGAGGATCCGGTGGAATTCGTGCATCCGCATTATCAGGCCACGTTCAATCAGCGGGAATTGGGGACTGATTTCGACAGTTTTGCCAACGGCCTGCGCGCCGCGTTGAGGCAGGCACCCAAGGTGATTCTGGTGGGCGAGATGCGCGACCGGGACACGGTGAAGATTGCGCTTAGCGCCGCCGAGACGGGGCATCTGGTGTTGAGCACGCTGCACACCATTGATGCCGGGCAGACCATCAACCGCATTCTGGGCATGTTTCAGACGGAGGAGCAGGAGCAGATCCGGGCCAGGCTGGCCGACACCTTGCGCTGGGTCGTGAGCCAGCGACTGGTTCCGCGCGTGGGCGGCGGCCGCTTTCCCCTGCTCGAAATCATGGGATCCAATCTTCGCACCCAGGAAACCGTGCGTTTGGGAGAGAGCGAGGGGAAGAGTTTTTACGAGATTATCGAGGCCAGCCAGGCTTTTGGATGGCGCAACTTCGACAACTCCGCGCTCGAGGCCTTTGAGCAAGGCCACATCTCCGAGGAGTCCGCCTTGCTGTATTGCACTAAGCGCGGATCAGTCACCCGCGGGATTGACAACATCAAGAAAGGCCGGGGGGAAAGCACCACGCCGATCGGCTACCTGCGCATGCAGCCCGTGCAGGGGCGCAAGTCCTCCGAGGCCTCGGAACCTATCAAGCTCACTCTGAAATAACCCATGTCTGACAAATTTGAATTCATCAGTGCCAAGGACAAGCCGGCCTTGCTCGCCTTCTCATCCCCGGATTGGCTCGAGGCCGCGCGCAGCGCTCTGGTCGAGCTGGGATACAAGGTTCATACCGCCGCCACGCACGGAGATTTTCTGGTCCGCTTCAGTCAGGCACGGTATCAGGTCGTGATTGTGGAGGAATTGTTTGCGGCCGATCACATCAGCGGAAACCTCACGCTCAACTCTCTGCAGGGGATGCCCATGGGTCAGCGACGGCATGCCACGGTGATTTTGATCGGGGATTCCTTTCAAACATTCACTCCGCTGCAGGCGTTTCAACAGAGTGTTCATGCGGTCATCAGCAGTTCCGAGTTTTTTCTGCTCAAGCAGCTCATCGAAAAGGCCGTTGCGGACAACACCCTCTTCCTCCAAAGCTACCGTGACACCCAGGCGCGGATTTACGCCGGGGGGCGCGGCGAGTAACGCCGCCCCGCGCGGCTTTCCGCGTGAGTTTCCGCGCCGCGTCCCTTAGCCTTGTCCCATGAGCCGTGTGGATCAAGCGCTGGTGGACCGCGGATTGTGCGAGAGCCGGGAAAAGGCCAAGCGCGCGGTCATGGCCGGATTGGTCAAGATCAACAACCGCCCCGCCCTCAAGCCCAGCGATCCGGTCCGCGCCGCCGATGAGCTCCAGATGGAGGCCGGAGAGAAATTTGTCAGCCGAGGCGGGCATAAGCTGGAGCATGCCCTGGCCCACTTCCAACTCGAAATCCAAGGACTGGTCGCCGTGGATCTGGGGGCGTCAACGGGCGGGTTTACCGATTGTCTGCTTCAGCGCGGCGCGGCCAGAGTTTATGCGGTCGATGTTGGACAGGGGCAGTTGGCCTGGAAACTGCGCTGTGATCCTCGCGTGGTGGTGATGGAGAAGACCAACGCCCGAAACCTTACCCTCTGCTCATTTCCCAATCCGCTCCTACCGGTTGATCTGGCGGTTATAGATTGTTCCTTCATTTCGTTGACCAAAATTCTGCCCGCCGCCGTTGCTTTGTTGCGGCCCTTGGGTATGATCGTGGCGCTGATCAAACCGCAGTTCGAGGCCGGCAAAGCCGAGGTGGACAAGGGCGCCGGTGTGATCACCGACCCGCTCATCCATAAGCGGGTGCTGGGCGAGTTGGAACGATTTGTCGGGTTGCTCCCGCCATTGCGATGGTGCGGGGTGACCGCCTCGCCCCTGCTGGGCCCGGCCGGGAACCGGGAATTTCTGGTGTTGATTGAAAAAACTTGCTGACAGAATACGGCGGATCGGGCTGATCGGGAATTTTGAAAAGGCATCCTGCGCTGCCGCGATCGGCAAGGCGGCCCGCCTGATCCGGGCTGCCGGGCGTGAGGTTTTTTGCGATCCGGAAACGGCCCGGCTGGCGCGCTTGCGCGGCGTGGCTTGTTCCGATGCCTCGACCCTGGCGCACACCGTCGATTTACTGTTGATTTTCGGCGGGGATGGCACCCTGTTGCGCGTGGCGCGCAGCCTGGCCGGGTCGCCCACCCCGATGCTGGGCATCAATATCGGCGGCCTGGGTTTTCTCACTGCGGTGTCTTCGGGCGATCTGGCCCGTGCCCTGAGGCACATCTGGGCCGGTGAATTCAAGTTTGAATCCCGCGCCCTGATCGAGGCCCGGGCCGAGTGCTCTTCCGGGAACTTTCGCCAGAGCGCTTTCAACGATCTGGTCATCAGCCGCGGCAGCGCGTCGCGCCTCATCGAGCTGCATGTCAGTGTTAACGGGGACCCTCTTACAAGCTACCGCTGCGACGGTCTGATTGTCAGTTCGCCAACGGGGTCGACGGCTTATTCCCTGGCTGCGGGCGGGGCGTTGGTGTATCCGACCGCCGAGGTGTTTCAACTCACGCCGGTCTGCCCCCACACCCTGTCCAACCGCTCCTTGATCCTGCCCTTGAGTGCCGCCATCTGTGTGAAGGTGGTCAACCCCGCGCCGGCCACCCTGCTCAGTGCGGATGGCGATGTGGTGACCGAGTTGGCGGCAGGGGACGAGGTCACGGTCCGACGGAGTCGGCGCACGGTGCGTTTGATGCATTTACAGGAGACCTCTTTTTTTGAATCGCTGCGGGTCAAACTGCACTGGCGTGGTGCTAATCTTTGAGATGCCCTCCACTCAAAAAGCAACGGGCCGCGGAGCGGAGGTGAATTATAGCCGCCGGTTTCCAACTTGATTTAATCATGGCAAATGTTCGTTTGAAAGACATCGCAGCGCGGGCCGGGGTTTCCATGATGACCGTCTCCAAGGCGTTGCGGGGCCAGCCGGATGTGTCGGCCGCCACCCGGGCGCGGCTCAAGGACCTTGCGCAACAGATGGGTTACACGCCCGATTCCACCGCCCAAGGATTGCGCAATCGCAGCACAAATCTGCTCGGATTGGTCATCTCGTCCTCGACGGATCCGAGTTTTGCGCGGTTGCTCCTGGCGCTGGAGGAGAGGGTCTACGAATTGGGCTGGGATCTGGTTCTGATGCACACCTTGAACAAGGTGGAACGGGAGGAGGCGTGTTTGCGACGGTTGCTTGCGCGCCGCGTGGAAGGCGTTTTTATTGTCCCGGTGTATCGGATGGACCCGGTTTCCCGCATTTATCAAGAGCTGGAGGAGCGTGCTATTCCGACCCTGCTCTTGGGGCATCCGGCCCCGTTTTGCCCCCGGTTCCCGGGGGTGGCCGTGGACGATCTGCCAGCCAGTCAGGCCGCCACCCGACACCTGCTCGATCTGGGGCATCGGCGTATCGCCTATCTGGCCGGACCGCTGGCGGCTCCCTGGGCTCAAGCCCGCTTTGAGGGCCACCGCCGGGCCATGAGTCTGGCTGGGCTGGAGGTGGACGAAAAACTGGTGTTTCAGGCGGGCAGCACCATTGAGGATGGGGTTAGGACCGCCCTGCAGATGTTCAATGAGGGATCTGACGCCACCGCCGTCGTGGCAGCCAATGATCTGGTCGCCATAGGATTTTCCGATACCTGTCTCAATCAGGGACTTAAGATCCCCGGGGATCTTTCTGTCATCGGTTTTGGCAATGTGCTGGCCAGCGAATATTTTCGCGTCCCGCTGACCACGGTGCGCCAGCCCAAGTACCGGCTTGGATTGGCGGCGGTCGAGATGATGATGCAGTTGCTCCAGCGGGAGCGGGTGGAATCCAAGCGTCTGCCGGCCGAACTGGTTATCCGCGCCAGCAGCGGGGTCCCGGCGTCGGTTCCGGTTCTGAGCAGGCAACCCCAAGAGATTTAAGCCAAAAATCCGGATCGGAGTCGCTCCCCCTGCGTGAGGAGTCGCTGCATGCACCTTGGCATTGGCGGCCTGGGTGTCTCCTTGGCGGGTTGGGTCTTGATCGATCGGGGTGATATGTTTTCCTGCCAAGTGGATCATGATGAGGCGGAGCGCTGACATGACTGGAGGAAGCGATTTCAAAATGAATGAGCGAATCGGAATGGTGCCCCGTGCGGCTCGTGTGGAATTGGAGTCACTGTCAGTGGAACCCGGCAGTCCGTAGTATGGTTACCTTCGAGGTCTCGCACGAATTTCATTCCGTTCCGTTTCATAAAACATCCGCGGATACAATCCCGTTTTCAGGCTCGGATCAGGTGCTTGAGCTTGCCTCAGTCGCTCCATTCGGATTTGATGGGCGTATGGCGACTGGCTGTTATGACGCGGTAATTGTCGGCGGCGGCCCGGGAGGAAGCACGGCCGCCACATATCTGGCCCGGGCGGGTAAACGCGTTCTCGTGCTGGAGAAGGAGCACTTCCCGCGCTTTCACATAGGGGAATCCCTCCTTCCTTACAATCAGCGGATTTTCAAGGAAATGGGGGTCTTGCCCGAGCTGGAGGCGGCCGGGTTTGCCAAGAAGTTCGGGGCTCAATTTCATCTGGGCAATGCCAGCAAGGCATTGAAACTGGTATTCAGCAACGGCTGTTATACCCGCGAAGCGATGGCCTTTCAGGTGGAGCGGGCCAAGTTCGACCAAATCCTTCTGCAACATGCCCGCAAGTCAGGTGCCGAAGTGCGCGAGGGCTGGACGGTTACCAGATTCAGCCGTGAAACCGACGGTGTCGCCGTCACAGCCCGGGACGAAGCGGGAAACACGGAGACATTCAAGGGCGCCTTCCTCATTGATGCCAGCGGAAGGGCCAACCTGACCGGAAATCAGGAGAACCTCCGCGTGGGGCATCCCCGGCTGAAAAAACTGGCGCTCTTTGGCCACTTCGAGGGGGTCGGGCTTGATTCGGGCCCGACGGCCACCGACATCATCATCGTACGGTTGCCGGACAAATGGTTCTGGCTCATCCCGCTCTCCTCCACCCGGACCAGTGTCGGGTGCGTGATGGATCAGGCTGATTTTTCAAAAGCGGGGCTGACACCTGCCGAGATGTTTCGAAGCTGCTGGCAGTCCAGCACGGAACTGCGGTCGCGCTTGGGGATGGCTACCGCGCTGATGCCCATCCAGACCACCGGTGATTTTTCCTACCACAACCGGCGTCTGGTGGGTCCGCGCTTGCTGCGGGTGGGCGATGCCGCCGGGTTCATGGATCCGATTTTTTCTGCCGGGGTCTATCTGGCCATGGATTCCGGGCGATTGGCGGCCGTGGCGGTGGGCAAATCGCTCAAGGCGGGGGATGATGGCAGGCGCCGGCTGGCACGTTATGAACGGCGGGTGTTTGCGGCAATGGGACTGTATTGGGAAATGGTGGAGGCTTTTTACACCCAACCATTTATGGACATCTTCATGCAGCCCCGGCCGAAGTTCAAGGTTCCGGACGCGATCGTCGCGCTGCTGGCAGGGGAGTTGGAGGGTGGTTGGAAGTTGACCTGGCGGCGGCGGCTTTTCTTTCTCTTCGTTAAGGCCCAGAGCCGATGGCCGTTGGTGCCCCGGCTTTGGCCGGGCGAAGGGAGGGTTCTTAATCCAAAGGCGGCCGCATCCCCGGCCGTGGCGAAATAGTGCGAAATCCTACGTAAAGGCTTCAGCCGTTGAGCCTTGTGTATCGACCAGCAGTTCGTGGTTTGCGATCGACATGCAATAGATCGCCGCTGTTTCAACCCGCAATACCAAGGGCCCGAGCGTGATCGGCAACGCCCCCCCCGACAAAATGGACTGCACCTCGGCCGGGCTCAGATCGCCTTCGGGCCCGATCCATACGCCGATGGAGGCGGGTTGGCGCAGGTGCCGGTGGCGGAAGGCGTCGAAATATTCCCGGGCAGGCCGGCTGCCGGGATGGAGAGAGGCGATGAGCGGCAAATCGAAGGTCTCGTTCCGGGCGAGAAACCGGGCCGGGGTTTGCGGCTCGCAAATTTCCGGGAGCCACGCCGCCCCGCATTGCTTGATGGCTTCGATGGCAACCATCCGCCACTTGGCTGTTTTTACCGCCGCGTTTTCCTCGTCCAGACGCGTGGTGACCCGTTCGCTCAGGATTGGCACGATCCGGTGGACGCCCAGCTCGGTGGCTTTCTGGATAATATCCTCGAAGATTTTCCCCTTGGGCAGCGCCTGAAGGAGCGTGATCCGGCAGGGCGGGGGGGGGAGTTTTTTTTCCTCTTTGACCAGTAAGCGAACTGAACCGCGCGTGCAGTTTTGCACCTCGCAGATCCGTGTTCCACCAGCGCCGTCCAGCAGGGTGAGCATCTGGCCCTTCTGCAGGCGGAGCACCTGGACGGCGTGATGCGCTTCGCGTCCCGTCAAGGCGGGGGACGGGTTTGGAGTCTGGGTTGGAGGGAGGAAAAAACGGTGCATTTACAAGGGCCGGCTGTGGTGGGTGGGTGGCCGGAGTATAATCCGGTTCCGGGAATCGCGGGCTGTCACTTGAAAAAGTTTTTTGCCTTCTCGAAAAAACCTTGGCGCAGCGGGCTTTCTTTCCCGTTGCACAGGGCGGCAAACTCTTCGAGCTTTGCCTTTTGAGGTCCGGTGAGATGGGAAGGGACCTCGACGAGGACGCGGACGTGAAGATCGCCCTGGCCGTGGCCTTGCACGTTTTTTATCCCGCGTCCCTTGATGCGGAACATGGTGCCGGGCTGGGTGCCTGGGGGAAGTTTGATATTGGCTTTGCCCTGGAGTGTGGGGATTTCGATCTCCGCTCCTAGGGAGGCCTGAACGAAGCCGACGGGAACCTCGCAAAGAAGGTCGTCGCCGTCGCGCTGGAAAATCTCATGGGCCTTGACGTGGAGAACCACATAGAGATCGCCATGAGGTCCGCCGCGCATGCCGGCGGAGCCGTTGCCCGAGGAGCGCAAGCGGGAACCAGTGTCCACACCGGCGGGGATGCGGAGCTTGATTTTGGAGGGTTGATCACGTCGTCCGCTGCCTCGGCAATCGCGGCAGGGTTTTTCCACAACCCGGCCTGCGCCCTGGCAGTGGGGGCAGGTTTGCTGGATGCTGAAAATGCCCCGGGAGCTTAGCACCTGGCCGCGGCCGCCGCAGGTCGTGCAGTTCTTGATCTTGGATCCGGCTTCCACGCCCGATCCAGTGCAGGTTTTACAGCTTTCGGGTTTGGTGACAGAGACTTCCCTTTCGCAGCCGTTGGCCGCCTCTTCAAAGCTGATTTCCAGATCGTATCGGAGATCGTCGCCCCGCTGGGGTTGGGAGGGATCGGAGCGGCCGCCGCCGAACATTTCCTCGAAAACATTGCCGCCTCCGCCGCCACCGAAGACTTCGCGGAAGATATCGAAGGGGTCGTGGAACCCGCCCGCCCGGCCCGATCCGGCCCCGGCTGCCGAGCGTCGGTCTGCTCCGGCGTGGCCATAGTGGTCGTAATTGGCGCGTTTCTGGGCGTCGCTAAGGACCTCGTAGGCTTCGCCCAGTTCCTTGAAGCTTTCTTCGGCCGCCTTGTCGCCAGGGTTCTTGTCCGGGTGAAATTTCACCGCCAGCTTCCGGTAGGCCTTTTTAACCTCGTCCGTCCCGGCGTCGCGTGCGACGCCCAGCACCTCGTAGTAATCCCGCTTCGCCATGAAATTCAGTGGTATTGGTTCGGTCTGTTTGGATAAGGAGCCGATCGCGGGTGGACTCGCTCCACCCGGATCAAATTATTCGGCTGCGTCTGCCGGGGGCTTGGCGACAACGACCGTGGCGGGGCGCAAAAGGCGGTCGCGGAATTTATAGCCCTTGCGCAGCTGCTGGAGCACGTGGCCCTCGGGAATATCCGCGCTTTCCTGCTGGGAAACCGCCTCATGGATGTTGGGGTCGAAGGGCTGGCCTGCGGCGCTGATCTCTTCCAGTCCCGATTCGGCCAAGGCGCGCTGGAGCTGTTGGCTGATCATTTCCACGCCGGTGCGCAGGGACTGGGTGGTGTCGGTGGCGCTGTTCTGGGTTGCGAGCAAGGCCATGTCGAAATTGTCGAGCACCGGGATGAGTTTTTGGAGCAGGGCTTCATTGGCGAAGCGCAGGGCGTCCTGTTTCTCGCGGGCGGCGCGTTTTTTAAAGTTGTCAAAATCCGCCGTCGCCCGGAGGAGTCGGTCCCAATTCTCATCTGCTTTTCCGGCGCGGGACTTGAGCTCCGCTAATTCCTCGGCGTTGGGCATTGTCTGGGGGCTTGGTTGCAGGGCCTCGGGCGATTCTGCATTCTCAGCTTTGCTGGTTTGCGGTTCGGATTGATTGTTCATCGAAAAAAAATTCAGATTGGGCCATTTCAAAACACGGAAAGCTTAACGCAAACCGTGCGTCGGGGCAACCGTGCTTACTTCCCGGGTTTAGGGGTGAACGCCCAAAGTCTTGTAGCCTGGGAGCCCCCGCAGTGAGGTGAACCGATCGTCCTTGTCCGCATCGGCTTTGAGGTCGCGCGCGCCCGTTTTCTTGGGTTGGCGGTTGTTGAGCTGGATGGACTGGGCCAGGGACCGGAGTGCGTTGGAGGGCTGGTTGAGCATGGACTGGGCTGCAGCCAGATCGTACCAAGCCTCGGGCTGTCCGGGTTTAATGGCGACGAGTTTTTCGAGGGCGCTCAAGAGCTTGGGCATTTGTCCGGCCTGGGCAAAGGCTTGGGCGACGGCATAAACCTGATTGGTGTTGGGGGCGGGTTGGGTGAGCACCTGGTCGAGTTTCTGGGTCAGGTTGAGTTGGAGATAGGCTTGGGCAACGGCAAAGACCGCGCTCATAGGGGCCTCGGGGTTGTCATAGATCTGGTCCAGAAGTTTGAGGGCGCGGTCGTTTTGCTGGAGTTGGATGTAGCGGCCCGCCAGGTCCAAGGTCTTCTGGAAATTGGTGGGGTTGGCTTTGACTTCGTTTTCGAGTTGCGGAAGCGGATCCTGAATCTGGGCGGTCGGGGCGGGCTGCTTCTTGTAATTCCGGAGGCGCTCGTTCAAATCGATAATCTGGCCGTTGTAGGGATCGAGTTTGCGGCAGGTTTCCGACACAAGCAGGGCGTCCTCCAAGCGACCGGTGGCGGCGAGAAGGTTGATGTAGCGGAACACGGCTTCGGGGCTGTAAGGGCAGAAGGCGAAGGCCTGACGGAAGGCGAAGTCGGCTTCGCGGAGCATGCGCTGGCGTTCGGCGTCGGTCTTGGGCAGATACTGGGGCGGGGTTGGGCTGCCGCTGGCCAAACCTAGGCGCCAAGCGTAAATGCCGGCGATGGAGCTGCGCAGCTTGGAGAAGGCCTTTTGGGCCTGTTCGTCCCGGATGAATTTGCGGTCGCCCTTGAACCCGCTGAAGTTTTTCTGCAGATACACCTTCTCGATGAAATCCACGATCTGCTTCACCGAGGTGTCGTAGGTGATCCAGTTGCCGATAAGCCGTTCGGAATATTGGGACCAGAATTCATGGTCCCGCCGGCAGATCTCGTCGCTTAGTTCCGGCAGGGGTTTGCGGTTGATCTTCATGATCACGCTGAAAGGAGTCAGATGCGGATACATCCAGTCCAAAGGAAAACTCTCCTCAACGAAGAACTCGTTGGTGGGGTTCTGGTCGAACATGACCTTGGTCAAAAGGCCGTTGATGGACATGACGGCAATCTGGCCGGAGACCTGCACCCGGCTATCGATAATCTTCACATCTTCGCCGGGCTTGATCAGGCGTGCTTCGTTGGGGAATTGCTGGTCGTGCTGGGCGCGCTCCTGTGCATCCTTGATGTATTCCTGAAAGCAGCGCTGGGAATCCTCATTGGAGGCGATATACATCTCCTTGGGCGGGTAGACGCCTTCCTTGCGCCGGCGGGCTTCGATCCGGGCACCCAGTTCGGTGAAGGGGCGGTCGAGGAGTTTTCCGGCCAGGCGGGCGACGAAGTTGGTCTCGTAATTTTCCTCCCGCTCCCGCGCCGGGCGGAGCAGTTCCTGGAAGAAGGGCGGGTCTTTCTGGAGGCTGCGGTTGTAATGGGCCCGGATGTACTGCAGATAGGTCCCATCGGCCAGCGCGTTTTGAGTGATGATGTAGACATCGCGGCGGTCGAAATGTTGATCTTGCTGGGGCTGGCAGTTGTGCGGGATGAAGCTCTCGCAAAAGATCATGTAGGTGGGGCAGAAGCGACCCGGATCCGTGCCGCCGTAGAGGATGGCATCGCGGGTCATCTCGGGATAAACCAGGTTGCCCTTGGCGCCCTTCATTGCCAGCTCGCGCTGCTTGGCGTCGTAGCTGAAGCTCCCGTCTTGGGCGACGAAGGGCGGGGTGAACATGTCATGTCCGAACCAATAGCCGAACCAGTGGTTGCGCTGTTCGCTCGTGCCCCAGTGACCCATGAGCGAGGAGAGCGGCAGGAGGGCGAAGAGGCCCAGCGAGATAGCCAGCGGGGCGCGGTTGCGGTAGGCGGCCAAAGCGCCGAGGAATGCAACTGCCACGCCAAAAACCAGTAGTCCGGCCAGCACCGGCAGGCTGTATTGGCCGGGAGCAAATGCCCGCGGCACGGACTGGCAGAGTTGCGAGAAACTCAGGCTGTCCTCGTTGACCAGAAAGATGAGGGCTGCCGAGACGGCGACGCACAGCAGGGCGGCGGCGCCATAAATGAAGCCTAGGCTGCGGTCCACCTGCGGTTTCCCGAATTCAGGAGGGGCGGAGGCTTGAATGAGTTTGCGTCCGGCTAGGGCGGCCAGCACGAAAGCCCCCGTTAAAAACAGAAAGAGAAGGATAACGGTTTTGGGTGCCAGCAATCCCCGGCCGCCGTAGAAAATTTGACTGACCCCGTTGTAAAGAGCCAGCAGGGCAGGAAGCAGGGCGACGGCCCCCAGAGTCAGGCCCATTATCCGGAATCGCTTGTAGTTTACCGCCATGTAGGCAGTGGTCAGCGCCAGACCATAGCCGATCATGATGGCTATCACCCCGTGCGAGGAGGTGAAGAACACCCGGATCAGGTCGGCGGACTGCCGCTCGGGCGAGGGGTTCATGAGAATGATCAGCAAGACGCCGATGCAGGCGTAAATGCCCACCAAGCCGGCGATCCAGGTGCGCTCCCTTTTCTGCATCTTGAAGAAGAAAAGCAGGGGAACCAGCGCCACAAAGACGCACAGCCAATTGTATTCATGGGCCACGTCGCCCACCAGCATTCCCAACTGGGTGATGAAGTGCATCGGATCTCCCAGGACATCGGAGGGGTTGGCTTTTTCGTATTGCCCGCGGCTCAGGGCGTGGAAGAAGCCTTCCACGGTGCGGGGATAACCCCATTGCATCGGCGGATTGGTCATGCCGGCCAGGGGTTCGTAGAAGTAGAATCCGACTCCGATCACATACAGGACCAGTGCAATGACTCCCGTCGACCATTCGGTCATGAGTTTGCCGGTGCGGGCCGTCAGGATGACGCAACCCACAATCGAACCGATGCCGATGAGGTGGAAGAGGCCGGCCACGATGGAGTTGTCCAGGCTGCCCATGAGCTGAGGCACCCACTGTTGGCTCTTGGCCACGATCATCATGATATAAATCAAGCCGTTGAGGCACAGGGCGTCCCGGCCCAGTTTGGGTTGGGCGTAAATGACGACGACTTCGATGCCCATGGCCGCCACGAGAAGGGTTTGATGGATGGTGGCGCAAATGCCGAAGAAGAAAGCCGCGCAGAAGAGGTAGCGGCGCTGGTCGGGGGCGTAGATCCAGCGCATGAGGCACAGGAGCACGATCATCACCCAAGGCACGCCGAAGAGCGAGATGCGGTTGATGGCCACCGATTCGCTCCAGATCACCCCGCCAAAACCCAGCAGCAGGCCGGCTGTGGCACCCGAGACCATGCAAATGCTGTTTTCCCACTTGCCAGTCAGTCCCTTTAATTCCTCGATTCCCTCCATCAGAAGGCTGCTGCCGCGGGAGACCATGAAGGCGACCAAGCCGCAGGCCAGGGCGGCGGCAGCCGATTCGCCCACCTCGACGCGCCAAGCCACATTTCCAAAGGGCAGGATTTGGGTCCAAAACCAGGAGTAAATGGCCCAAAACGGATAGCCGGGAGGATGCGGGATGCCAGCGTAGAAGGAGCCGGTGCATAGCTCGCCTGAATCCTCCAAAGTCACTTCCGGGGCCAAGGTGAAAAGATAAACCAGCCAAACCGCACCGAAAGTAAAGGCCAGAGTCAACCAGTCAATCTTGCGAAACAGGGCTGGCAGCTTGATGGGGTGCGCCGGTTCGGAAGGGCTGCCGGGTTTGGATGCGGCTGGTTTGGCGGATTTTGTGGTCTGTTTATCCATTTTAAATTAATCGGTTGCTGCTTTTAACGGAATAAAGGCCCTAGAGTGAAATGTAACGCCCGTGTTTTGTCCATTCAAAACTGCGCTCAAAACCCTTGCAGGAACTATGCGAGTCTCCGACAACAAACCCTCCGACTCGGCCCGGAACTACAAAGACGCAAACCCCTTTCCGCTGCGACGCCTATCCCCACCCCAAGGCTTTGCCCAGATGAAACGTGGCCAATGCCAGCCCCCAAGCCAGCAATCCCATGTAAAACCATTGGAAGAGGGGCCATTTCCAAGAGTTGGTTTCCCGCCGGACAATGGCGACGGTGCTCACACATTGCAGGGCGAAAACATAAAACACCATCAGCGTCAGACCGGTCAGTGGGGTGTAAACCTTGGTTCCGTCGGGCCGGGTCTGAGTCTGCAGGGTCTGGGCCAGGCCGTTGAGGCCTTCTGAAGAGGACTCATGGCTTCCCACGTTGTAGACCGTGGACATGGTGCTCACAAAAACCTCGCGCGCCGCAAATGAGGAGATGATGCCAATGCCCATCTTCCAATCAAAGCCCAGCGGCGCAATGATCGGTTCGATGGCCCGGCCGGCCATGCCCGCAAAGCTGTGGCGGAGTTTTTCCCCCGCCTCTATCCTGTCGAGGTTCTGAAACTCTTCAAAACCGCGGACTTGGACTTCTGTGAGAGCCTTGCCCAAGGCGATATTCGTCGATCCGGCCGGAAGAAGGATTCTGAAACCCTCCGGCAGGCCGGTCGCCCGGTTGGGAGCCTGCAGGACAGAGCTTCGCAACTCCCCGGCCTTTTGCCGCAACTCATCGGCCCTGGAAATTTCCGGGAAAATGACTCTGGTCAGCCCGATGCGTTGGGCCTGAAACTCCTTCACCGCTTCCGTGCTCTTCGGGTAGGTGGCCAGGAACCAGAGCAGGATGTTGATGCCTAAAATCACGGTGCCAGCCCGGCCCAGAAAGAGCCGGGACCGATCCCACATATGCCGGATCACGGCGCGCAGCAGGGGCCGCTTGTAAGGGGGTAACTCCATGATAAGCATGGGGGTCTCGCCCTTGAGCAGGGTTTTCTTGAAAATCCACGCCATGATGAGTGCTGCGAAAATTCCCAGCAGATACATGGCCAGCATCGTGACTGCCGCCAGCTTGAGAACGCCCAAAACCATCACGTCCGGAATACAGGCCGCAATGAGCAGTGTGTAGACCGGCAACCGGGCCGAGCAGCTCATCAGCGGGGCGACCAGAATGGTCACCAGCCGGTCTTTGGGCGTCTCGATGGTGCGGGTGGCCATGATGCCGGGAATGGCGCAGGCAAAGGAACTGAGCATTGGGATGAAGCTTTTGCCGTGCAAGCCCACCCGGCTCATCAGTCGGTCCATCAAAAAGGCTGCTCGCGCCATGTAGCCCGTGTCCTCTAGAAAACCGATGAAAAGGAAAAGCAGCAGGATCTGAGGCAGGAACACCACCACCGCTCCAACCCCGGCGATCACTCCATCGACCAGCAGGCTGTTGAGTTCGCCCGGGGGGATCAGGCCGCCGACCAGGGCGCCAAACCAGTCCACGCCGCCCTGAAGGGCCCGCATGGGCAGCTTGGCAAAGGTGAAGATGCTCTGAAACATCAGAGTCATGATCGTCACAAAAATCACCGTCCCCCACACCTTGTGGGTGATCACACCGTCCAAGTGGTCGCTGAAGCTGGGGCCCGGGGGTGCCAGTTCGGTGGTGACGGACTGTTGGATTTCGGCGATGCGGGCATAGCGCCACTCGATGGGTGCCCCCCGCCAGTCGACGCCTTGGGCTTCCAGCCGGGCGCGGGCGGTCTGGACGGCTTTTTGGATTTCCGCTGGGTAATGCGCGCCGCTGGAGGCCACGGCTTTCTCGTTGCTCAGGATGAGCAGGGCCTCGGCGGTGGCCTGAAGGCGGCGTTCGCTGAACGTTTGAGTCAACAGGTCCGCCAACTTGGTGGCTTCAATCCGGAAGGGGCCCGGCAATTGGCAGAACAAGCGCGGAGAAGGCCGCTTTTCATTGTTGTTTCCGGCTGCGGCCAGAAGTTTGGTCCTCAATTCGGCCAACCCCGTGCCGACGCTGGCCACCACTGGAATCACCGGCACCCCCAGCAGTGTGGACAGGGTTGTAGGGTCGATCTGCTGGCCGTTGGACTCGGCCACATCCACCATGTTGAGGGCAAGAATCGTCGGGTGCCCCAGTTCAATGACTTGGGTGGCGTAGTAAAGGTTGCGCTGGAGATTCGATGCGTCTGTCACCACGACGATGAGGTCCGGGGCGGGCAGATCCGGCAACCGGTTGAGCAGGACGTCGCGCGAGACCTGCTCGTCAAGGGATTGTGGACTCAGGCTGTAGGTGCCCGGCAGGTCTAACACTCGGATATCCGCCCCGGCTGGGGCGCCCAGCAATTTGCCTTCCTTCCGTTCCACCGTGACGCCGGCATAGTTTCCCACCTTGGCACGAAGTCCGGTCAGCGCGTTGAAAAGGGTGGTTTTGCCGCAGTTGGGATTTCCGGTCAGGACGATGCAGGTGGAGGGGGTTCTTTCTCCTGCGGAATTCTGCGAGGCTGTGACAGGAATCATGGTCCTTCAATGGCTTGCCCCTGTCCCATGGCCGGTGAACAGAAGTGTTTGCGGAGGGGGGGGCGATCCCAGCCACTGTGGTGGGGGGGGCGCGTTGCTTTGGCGGGGGATCTCATTGCAAAGCCCGGGGTGGTCAGGGAGTCGGGGTGACCAGAATCTGCTCCGCCTCCTGTTTTCGGAGGGTGAGATTGTAGCCGCGGACTTTGATTTCCAAGGGGTCGCCCAAGGGGGCGTAGCGGACGAGTTGGATGCGGCTGCCGGTCAGCAGGCCCATTTCCATCAGGCGCTGGCGCGAGGTGGTAGGCAGTTTGATCTCCACCACTGTCGCGGAGGCACCCACGGCCAAGGACGTGAGGGGTTGAAGGACTTCAGCCATGGGCTCAGGCCGCTTGGGTCTGCTTGGAAACCGGGGCGACAAGGATGGCGTCGGCCAGTTGTTTGCTGATGCCCAAGCGGGCATTGCAAACCTGACAGATGAAATTGAAATTGTGGCTCACAAGCTTGATCTTCTGCTCTTCGCCCAGGCCCATTTCCCTCAGGCGATCACGCATCGCCGGTTCGGCCAGCAACTTTTTGATGCAAACAACGGTGCCGGCCTTGATCTGGCTTAGCGGACAAACGTTCGAGTCGGCACATTCGCCGGCCAGAATTCCACAGGGTTCTGATTGTTTGCTCACTGGCCTCAACGCTAAGCGAACCGTCCCGCGGTGGCAAGGCGGCGTTTGCTCATAACGCGCACTCCGGCGGCCGGGTCTGTCTCTGTTCTCCGGGTGTGAAAGCTGACGAGTTGATTTGAATCGGTCTTCATGGTTACCGCAGAAGCGACCGGTTTGCGGATCGGGCGCGTCAAAAGCAGAGGTTGCCGGGAGCAGCGGTGCCATCGGCGAGCGACCGTGTTTTCTCGGTTCCGTAATTTAATGATTCGTTTGCGAAACCGGCGGCTTCCGGGATTGCTTGTTCTAATGAATCTGAGACTCCTCATGCCGGCTGCCCCAAGGCAAAGGACGTTTCGCAAACAATCCGTGCCGCTCCTGCAGCGCTTGTATGGTTCACTCACCTGGAGGCTGGCTGAAATTCCGGATCGGAGGAAGGGGTTGCGACCGTTGCTGTTTCCCTTCTTTTTGCGATCCCGCCCGGTGGAATTTTCTGCGTGCTATCGGGAGGAAAAGTAATTTAACTGGGCTTATGACAATCTGGATTTTGGCTTTGTTGCTGCTCGCGTCCGTGGCAGCTATGGGCTATCGGCAGGGAGCGGTCCGCGTGGCTTTTTCACTGGGAGGCATTCTGATGGGGTCCATTCTGGCGTTGCCACTGGCCCGCCTGATCAAACCGCTGGTGTCGATTTGCGGGGTGCAGAGCCCGGTGCTTTTGTGGCTGCTGCCTCCATGTGTTGTTTTTCTCCTAGTGCTGACGGTTTTCAAGGCGGGCGGATTCATGGTGCATCAGAAGGTGGAGGTGTTTCAAAAATACCACAACGGAGAGCTCAGGCTCGCCCTTTGGGAGCGCTTGAGCCGGCGTCTGGGATTATGTCTGGGACTGCTCAACGGCAGTATCTATCTTGTTCTGCTGTCACTTCTGGTATTTCTGCTGAGTTATTGGACTTATCAGATTTCCGCGGGCGAGGCGGAGTCCAAAGGGGTTCGCCTGCTCAACCGCTTAGGGGCCGACTTGCAAGCCAGCGGATTGAACCGGGTGGCCCGGGCCGTGGACCGCACGCCGGGGGCGGTGTATGACGCGGCGGATGCGATTGGTTTGATCTATCACAACGATTTGCTGGAGGCGCGATTGGCCCGATATCCCGCCTTTCTGGGACTGGGGGAGAGGGCCGAGTTCAAGGACATTGCCGGGGACGCGCAATTTGCCGAGCTGCGGCAGAAGCAGGTCCCGCTTTTCGAATTGCTCGATCACCCCAAGACGCAGGCCATCCTCAACAATCCAGACGTGTTCAAACTGGTCTGTGACACGGTTGCTGCGAATCTGGCGGACCTGACGAATTATTTGCAGACGGGCAAGTCGGCGAAATACGACGCGGAGCCGGTTTTGGGCCGATGGGATTTCGACGTGAGCGGGGCGATCCTGCTGTTGCGCAAAAACAATCCGAAAATCTCATCGCAAGAGATGCAGCGGTATCGGAATTGGGTCGGGCAAAGTTTTGCCAAGGCGACGTTGCTGGCCACGACAGAGAATCAGGTTTTTCTCAAGGACTTCCCAAATCTGAAGGGCGGTTCAGGTGCTTCGGGCTGGCGAAATCTACACGGGGAATGGAAGAACACGGATGGGAACTACACATTTTCTTATAATGACGAGGGCAAAAGCCAGGAAGTGTCAGCCACGGTGCAGGGGGACCGGTTGAGCGTCATTACGCCTCTTTTAACCCTGGTGTTTCAGCGGGAAGACTAGTCCGCAATCTTTTCGGGCGGCTATCCCCACATGACTCGGTGTCGAGGGAAACCGTAATCCTGGCTTGGGAATCATTCCGCGCCGTCCACCATCTGGCAGACCATTGGAGTGATCCTGATATTCCGGGCTTTTTCGTAGGCCTGCTGCATGTGGGTGATGAAGTCGGCTGCCTGATGGTGGCGGACGAGATTGATGGTGGCACCGCCGAATCCGCCACCGGTGAGCCGGGCTCCGAGGCAGCCGGGGTGCTGGCGGGCAAGTTCCACGAGCAAGTCCAGTTCCGTAGTGCTGTTGCGGAGCAGGTCGCGCGAACTTTCGTGGCTCTGAAACATGAAGTGCCCAAACTGCTCGTGGTCGTTTTCCCTCAGTGCCCGCGCGCCAGCCACCACCCGGGCGATTTCGCCGGTGACATGCCGGGCGCATTGATATTCCCGTAGTGTCAGGTGGTCGCGCCGGGCCTCAAGGTCGGGTATTGCAACGGAGCGCAGGGTTTTGACGCCGAGTTTGTTGGCGGCGGATTCACAGCTGGCGCGCAGTTCATTGTATTCTCCACCCACCAGCTCGTGACGGACACCGGAGTTGCAAACGATGATCGCCTCCCCCGGCATCGGCGCGTGCTCGATTGTGAGCGAGCGGCAGTCGATGTCGATGACACTCCAAGCCATGCCAAAAAGGGAGGAGATCTGGTCGAGGATGCCGCATTGCACGCCGACGAATTGGTTCTCGGCGGCCTGGCAGAGTTTGGCGATTTCCAAGCGTTCCTCGGGGCTTGGAGGGGGCAGTGCGCCGCGTTGGTTGCGGACCGGGGCGGTGGTCAGGCCGCCCGGCGTGAGCCGGTAGGGAAAGAGTTTTCGCACCACCAGCGCGGTGGCCACCTCGAGTGCGGCGCTGCTGCTCATGCCCGCACCCATGGGGATGGTGCCGTGGATGGCGGCGTTGAAACCGGTGAAATGGACGCCGCGCCTGTGGAGTTGAGCCAAGGTGCCTTTGACGTAGTCGGCCCATGGTGCTGCCGGGTTTTTTTTGAATTCGTCGGCCGGAAAGACTTCCGAATCGGCGAAGAGCGAGGAAACCAGCTCGATTTTCCCGTCTGTCCGGGGCTGGGCTGCCACGGTGATAAAGCGGTCGACGGCCAAGGCCATGACCAGACCGGCATTGTAATCTGTATGGTTGCCGAGCAATTCCAGCCGGCCCGGCGCACGCACTGTGTGCAGGGCGGTGTGGTGAAAATGTTTTTTATAGAGAGCTTGTGCCTCGTGAAAATCGTGTGGTGACATGGATGGGATCTGGTTGGATGAAAGGGGGGGCTGGTATTTCAAACATTCTTAAAGCTGTTGGCCGGCAGAAAACCCTGCTGCGTCAGTCCTCCGGCGTCGTGAGTGGTCAAGGTCACTGGCTTTGTTCAAGCGGATCTCGATGTTTGTATGACTGACTTTGATTTCGGAAGGAGGGCTGGTGCGGAATTGATTGCGGCGGGGGTGAGTGTTGCCATGAGCCAGAATGGTCATAGGCCCAAGCTATCGTCACGCGGAAAATGGCAAAAAAGACCCCATCTGATTGAATATCAAAGAGGCTTTGGGGGCGGGCAGGTCCGGGTGAGAAATTGCCGTTTTGGTTTTCGGCATGGCTTGAATGGCGGTTAGAACCATTCCTTACGGCCTTGCACGTAGAGCCGCACGAAGTCCTCGTCGGATTTGGTCAGGTAGATGATTCCTTCAATCAAGCCGATGACATGCATGACGCCGATGGTGGGCCAGAGCATTCCGCAGGTGGCAAATCCTGCCAGAAAGCTGCCCAAGGACAGGGCCAGCATGAGCAGTCCGGTGCCGGTGTAGCCGAGGATGAATTTATGGACCCCGAACCCGCCAAGCAGGATTCCGCAAATGCCGGCGGGGATTTTATTCGAGGCGCGGGAGGGGAGGGTGGGCTGGATTTCCGCGAGCGGTGGCGGAGTGAGCGGTGGCGGCGGGGAAAACTCTGGAAATAACATCAGTGGTTTCCAGTCCGTGGCGCCATCCGGTTGGAGTAGGGTTTGGGCGTCGACCCGCTTTTCGGCCATCCAGTGGCGGATTTGGTCGGCGCTGGCCGGGCCGTAAGGGCGTCCGTCTGCTCCGATGAGTTTATACATAGTGCGGGTTTCCAAGGGGTGGAGATTTCATTTTTGGGCTGGGTTTTGAGGTTGTTCGACGATCCGGGGAGGCACCGGTGTCATTGCGTTTGTGTTTTCTGCTTCGCGCAGCAGGCTCAGGCTGGAAGGCAGTGCCCATAGCCAGGCAGTCAGAAATATCCCCAGTCCTGTCAGCCCGATCCAGCCCTGGGGGCGCGCCGGCACTTCCAAGGTGATCTGGTTGTAAGCCTGTGTCAGGGTCAGGACGAACCAGGCCAGAACCAAGGCGAATCCGACAAGAGAGAGCGTCAGTTGTCCCAAGCCGTTCAGCAGGCGTCCGGCCATCAAGGTGCCCAAGCCGGGGGTGGCGAACTGGTTCATCAGAAAACAGTTCCTTGCCGCCGCCCGGTCAAGTGTTCGCGGGGGTTTTTGGCGAGAAGATGGATTCATAGGCGCACATCAGGGTCGCAATTCCCAAGGGAATGGTGAACAGGAGCCCGACGCAGCAGGCCAGAACGCCGACAATATTGATCAATCCCAGCACCATGACCAGTCCGAAGACCGACCACCAGTGTTTGGAGACCATTTTCCAGCTCGTCTGCATGGCGGGCCAGAAGGCCAGTTTTTTATCCATGATCAAGGGCAGGGTGAAAATCCAGTTGACCTGCAACAATACCAGGGGGATCAGACACACGGCCCCAACCAGAATCACCGGGATAAAGTTTTTCGGCCCTAGAGCCTGATGATGCAAGGTTGCGGGCAGCAGGGTGAATCCGGCCGTGATCAGTGCCGGGATCAGGCATAAGCCGGCGAGCAGGCCTGGCACGATGCGGCCAAGAATAAGCTGGCCGAAGGCGTGGCGAAAACCCGCGAAAACATCCCCCACAGAGGCGGGTTTGCGGCGCAACGCCTGAAGGTTGAGGTGAAACAAACCGCCTTCCAGCGGCCCCACCACGATCAGGTTGACGAGGGAAAACACCGGCCCGACAAACGGGATCGCCCCCAAGCCGGCAATCACGCATTCAATGGCCAGATAGATCAAGCCCGCCGAAAAGAGCAGGCCGAACTGTTCCTTTAGGACATCGACCCCACGGCTCACGCACCCTCCGATGTCAAGGGAGTAATCGGAATCCAAAAGTGTCTCCAGCGAGGGGCCGGTGGGAGCACCGGTCGGAAAAGCGGGGGGGATGTTCAGCTTCGGTTCCATCCCTAAGGCGCTGGCAAATTCGCTAAAAGCCCCCAAGGGTTGCCATTCTGTGGCGCCGGCGGGGCAAGCCCGCGTCTGAGCATTGACCCTGCCCTCAGTGATCCAGAAGTGGATCTGGTCGCCGGTGACCGGGCCGTACTCGTTGCCGTCTGCGCCGATGATTTTATACATGGTGATGACGTTTAGATTTTTGACTGTAGGCGATTGCCGGGGCAAAGCAAGCTTGCGCGGTGTTGGGTGGCGGCTAGTTTTTCTGTGCCGGGCAAAACAAAGGGTTTCAACTTCCGGCTGCAAGGCGGGTTTGTTCTGCGCCGTCTTCACCGGATCGCCAATGGGATTGACCCGGCTCCGGGAGGGATTGCGACCGCACTTTGAGTCCAAGACCTCAGAGGAGATCCGAAGATTGGGCGAAGAATTGCCGGCTGAGAATGCCCCGGTATTTTCGATCGCCAACTGGATCCTTCAGGCACGAATATTCACAAGTCTTTTATTATAATATGTTTGGGGTTTAGTTTGATGGAAATGACCTTGGGAAATCAATGGCGCAACCGTGCGGATAAAATCCGGGCGGCGCGGAAACCATGACGGCAGGGGCAAGTCGGCGGGAGTGTGTTTGCGGACACGGCTTGGACGAACTCTCTGAGCGGTTTTTCGTCCGCATAGGGATCGCTATTGCTCACGTCAGCGAGGAGGAGAGGGTTTTGGGCTTCCGGCTGGGCGCTGTGTGGCAAGTGGCGGCGTTGACTCGGCGGTTGGAAGCGGCGGCACAAATCAACGTCCATGGCGACGCGCCGCTTGACCGGTCCGGTCTGGTTGTTACATTGACGCGCAACTGAATGAAACATCCCAGCGCGATCTTGGTGGCAGCGGTTTTGGCCGGCGTCCAACTGGCGGCCCGGGCGGAGATTGCCGACGGCATCACGGCCATCGCCCATGATTCGGTCATCACCTATCAACAGGTGGAGAATTTATCGCTGCCGTTCGTGGAGGAATTGAAGCGGCAATACCGGGACCAGCCGGCGGTGTTCGACAAGAAGAGGGATGTCGCTGTGCAGGATGCCATGGAGCGGTTGGTGGAAAACCAGGTCATCCTCCACGATTTCGAAAGTTCCGGGCTGTATAATCTGCCCCAGAGCATCATTGAGCAGCGTTTGCAGGAAACCATCCGCACCCGATACAACAACGACCGGGTGGCTTTCACCAAAACACTCCAAGCCGAGGGCAAGACGCTCGAGCAGTACCGCCGCGAATTCCGCGAGGATTTCATCATCACCGAAATGCGCTATGTGCGCAGCGAGAGCGCCCGACTTATCTCCCCGCACAAGATCGAGGTTTTTTATCTGGATCATCAGGATCAATTCAAGCAGGAGGAGCAGGTCAAGCTGAGCATGATCCTGTTGAGCAAGCCGGCTGACGAGGCCGGGCAGACCCGCAAGCTGGCCGAGGAGATTCTCCTCAAGATCAAAGGCGGTGCTGCTTTCGCCGAAATGGCTTCGGTTTACTCGCAGGGTTCTGAGCGCACCGCCGGCGGCGCCCGTGACTGGGAAGAACTCTCCAAGTTGAAGCAGGAACTCAGAGAGGCCGCTGTCAAGCTCAAGGTCGGTCAGGTCGGCGACTTGATTGAAACGTCCGGGGCCTGTTATTTGATCAAGCTGGATGGCCGGCAACCGGCCCATGTTCGCCCGCTGGGCGATGTCCGGGTGGAAATTGAAAAAGCCCTTCTGGCCCGGGAGAACGATCGGGTGCAGAAACAGTGGCTGGATCGGCTGAAGAGAAAAACCTTCGTCCGCTATTTCTAGCCCCTTTCAAATCGGGAGTCTTCAACCTGCCTTCGTTTTTTGGCCTGTGCCATTTTCCCTTGCCGGCATGCCGGCCTTCGATGGCGGGGCAGCAGGCAGGCTGGTTCTGCGGAAAGAGAGTTCATGAGAAAAACCATACTGATGCTAGTGTTTTTGGCCGGATCCCTGGCTCCACCTCTCCGGGGTGCCGGCACCGATGCCAAGCTTTGGTATGACCAACCCGCCAAGGACTGGGCCAAGGAGGCTTTGCCCATCGGCAACGGGCGGATCGGGGCGATGATCTTTGGCGGGGCGCAGCAGGAGCAAATCCAGTTTAATGAATCGAGCCTCTGGCTCGGCGACGAGCAGGATACCGGGGCCTACCAGCCTTTTGGGGATGTGTTCATCGATCTCGACAACGATGGCGCCGCTTCGGAGCGGAATGCCGGCGCTCACGTTGCCGCGGATTATCGGCGCGAACTGGACATTGCCCGATCCATTCATACCGTTACCTACACTCGGGGCGGGGTGCATTACCGGCGCGAGTCTTTTGCGAGTCATCCGGCCAATGTCATTGCCATGCGTTTCACCGCCGACAAGCCGGGAGCCTACACCGGATCAGTGCGGTTGACGGACATGCACCGGGGCAGGGTGGTTGCAGAGGGCAACCGGCTCACGTCCTCAGGCTCGCTGGCCGGCTATAAGTATGAGGATCCCGGCCCGACCTATCACATTGCCCTGGATTATGAGGCGCAGTTGATTGTCCTGCATGCAGGCGGTTCCATTCAAGGCACCAACGGCCTGATCCGCCTGGACCATGTCAATGAATTCACTCTCCTGCTGTCCGCCGGCACTGATTATGTGAACGAGCATGGTCGGGGCTGGCGGGGCGAGCCTCCGCATGGCCGGGTTACGGCGCAAATAAAGGCCGCAGCCCGGAGACCGTTCCGGGTTCTGCGTGCGGATCATGTCGCCGACTACCGGAACCTTTTCGACCGTGTCACTCTCCGTTTGGGCGGTGTTGCAAGCCCGCTGCCGACCGACCGCCGGCTTGTGAACCACGCCGCGGGCGTTGGCGAACCCGCTCTGGAAACCTTGGTGTTTCAATACGGCCGATATTTGCTGATTTCCTCTTCGCGTGACGCCTTGCCCGCCAACCTGCAGGGGCTGTGGAACAACTCGCTGCACCCGGCTTGGCGCTGCGATTACCACACCGATGTCAATGTTCAGATGAACTACTGGATGGCTGACCAGGCCAATCTCGGCGAATGTTTCCTGCCCTATGCGGTCTGGCTTGACTCGATTCGCCAGGTTCGTCAGGCGGAGACCAAGGCCGCCTTCCAAACCCGGGGGTGGACCATGCATGGCGAGAACGGCGTCTTCGGCGGTTCGACCTGGCAATGGGTCGAGTCGGGCAGCGCTTGGTGTATGCAGAATCTCTGGGATCATTACGCATTTACCGGCGACAAGCATTATCTGCGCACTCTGGCCTATCCGATGATGAAGGAGGTTTGCGAGTTCTGGGTGGATCGGCTAAAGCCTCTGCCGGACGGCACGCTCGTTGCTCCCAACGGATTTTCGCCCGAGCACGGGCCGCGGGAGGACGGCGTCTCGCATGATCAGCAGCTGATCTGGGATGTGTTCAACAACACCGCTCAGGCAGCCGGAGTTCTCGGGGTGGATCGGGAGTTTCGGGATATTATCAGCGCCAAGCGCGATCATTTGCTCGCTCCAAAAATCGGCAAGTGGGGGCAGCTGCAGGAATGGATGGTGGACCGTGACGATCCCCAGGATACCCACCGGCATCTCTCGCATCTTGTGGCGGTGCATCCCGGTCGCCAGATCACGCCGCTGACCACCCCGGAGTTGGCCGCCGCCGCCCGGGTCTCGCTCAATGCGCGCGGGGACGTGAGCACCGGCTGGAGCACGGCTTGGAAGATCAATCTCTGGGCCCGGTTGCACGACGGCGACCGCGCCCACAAACTCATGGGCAATCTGCTGCGTCTGGTGGGTGGCACCAGCACCGACTACGATCACGGCGGGGGATTATATGCGAATCTTTTCGACACCCATCCTCCCTTCCAGATTGACGGCAACTTCGGTTATACGGCGGGCGTTTGTGAAATGCTGCTTCAATCCCACGCCGGTGAAATCGAGCTGCTCCCGGCTCTGCCCAGCGCCTGGCCGGATGGCAGCGTCACCGGTCTGCGCGCCCGGGGCGGATTCATTGTGGACATCGAATGGAAGGCGGGCAAGGTGACGAACTATCGACTTGTCTCCACTGGGATCCGGGAAGCGAAAGTCCGAGTCAACGGCGAACTGCGGACCATCAGTCCGGGGCGTCACCGGGCCGGGGAAAAGTCTTAAAAAGACAGGTTTTTTTATTTCGGTGTGATTCCCGATGTGTTTGGCTTTTTCTGCGAGAGTCTTTGTGAACTGTTGGATATGGCCTTCCACGCCGGCAGCGGGTGGACAGTGTGGCGGGTGGTGGTTGGATAGAATTAAAAATGAAAATGACGGTGCCAGTCGAGTATTCAGTCGTTCTGCCGTTATACAACGAGCGGGAGAATCTCGAGCCTCTGCTTGTGGAGTTGGAAGGGGCGCTCAGCGCCCTGCGACGGCCTTTTGAGGTCGTTTGTGTGGATGATGCCAGCGAGGATGGTGGGATGGATTTGCTGCGGTCACTGCAGTTCTCCCGCCCCTGGTTGCGGACGATACGGCACCGGCAGCGTTCAGGTCAGAGTGCCGCATTTCTGACGGGCTTTGGACTGGGCCGCGGCGAGGTCATCCTCACCATGGATTCGGATATGCAGCACGATCCAGCGGATATTCCGGCGCTGCTCTCGGCGCTGAACGGGGATGTGGCGGCCGTGTGCGGTGTGCGTGCGCAGCGGCATGACAACTGGCGGCGGCGGATTTCGTCGGCGATTGCCAACCGGTTTGCGCGCTGGATCACGGGGGATGAGGTGAGGGATGCGGGGTGTACTTTCCGGGTGCTTCGCCGTTCGGCTCTGGTGGAATTGCCCGCCTTCAACGGGTTGCACCGGTTTCTGCCGACCATCCTGCGGTTTCAGGGGTTGAAGGTGGTGCACCTTCAAATCAACCACCGTTCCCGCTACAAGGGAGTAGCCAAGTATGGGATCGGGAACCGGCTCTGGCGCGGCATTCTCGACTGCCTGGCCATGCGCTGGTATCGGGCCCGTTGCCTGCAGGCCAAACGCGCGCTCCCCGAAGAGTGTGCCCGGGAGCAAACACCCCAAAGCCTAGGTGGAATCACTCCCGGATCACCGCAGTCAGGTCCAGGCGTTTCAGTTTGACTGGGTTCCAGGTCCGGACCCGCGTGGTAAAGGTGTTGGTGGCTGCGGCGGCAAAGGCGCGGTTGGTCTGATAGAAACCGGTTGGCACCACCACCACCATCGGGCCTCCCTCGAGCAGCAGGCGCGTGGCCTGCTCCGGAGTGGCCGATTGAACAACGTTCGTCACCACAGCGCGGAACTCCCAAACCAGGCTCGGCTCGTCATAGCCGACGCTGGCGCATTTCATTTCCGGGCGCAGGCGGGGGCGTGCCGATTCAAAAAGCTGATGCGCGGCGAAGAGGGGGTTCAGGGCGGCAAATCCCGCAGTGGACAGGATCAGGGTGAGGGCAGTCATGCCGAGTGCCCATTTGTGAACGGGCAGTTCCGGGATGGCGCCGCGGCTGGATTGGCGCGCCAGCCACAGCGCCAGGCAAGGGAAAGCGGGCAGGGTGTAATGGGGAAGCTTGGTTTGAACCGCGGTGAACACGGCGAAGAAGAGGGCGGATTGGAGCAGTAGATACCAGCCGGCGCTGTCGGCGCGGTCTGAGACCCACCACTGGCGCAGTGCCCCGGGGACTCGGAAGGCCCAAGGTAAAAAGCTTGCGAAAAAGGTGAGGCCGAAAAAGGGCAGTAGCGCCAGCGCCTGCCACCCGCTGGCACCGTGGCCCTCCAGAGCGCTTATGGACCGCGAGATAACATGCTTGCCCAGACCGATCCGGATAAATTCCCCGTGTGTCAGGATCAAAGCCGGCACTCCCCAGAGAGCCACCACCAAGAGGGTCAGCATCATGCCCAGCCCAAGAGCGGGCCCGGAAATTTTAAAATCATCGGGACGTCGCCAGCGTCCGATGAGCACGCCGGCCAGAGGCAGCCAGGCGACGGGGCCCTTGGCCAGAAAACCCAAACCCAGGCTCAAATGGAAAACGCCCCACCATAGGCGTGGGCGGCTTGCCCCCGGCCGGGTCATTTCCCAACCGCTCCAGATGGCCAGAGTGACAAAGAAAACCATCGGCAGATCCGCCACGCTGAGCCGGCCGTGGATGAGCATTTGCACGCAGGTGGCCAGGATGAGGGCGGCTTGCCAGCCCGCCTTGGGGCCGGTCAGCCTTCGTCCCCAACCCAGAACCGCCAGTGTTGTGGCGGTGGCGAAAAGGGCGGCAGGCAGGCGCGCGGCAAAGGGGTTTTCACCGAACATCCGGAAGCTGGCCATCTGACACCAGTAGATCAGGGGCGGTTTGTCGAAACGGTACCCGCCGTTGAACCAGGGGATGACAAGGTCATGGCGCTGGAGCATTTCGCGGGAAGCCTCGGCGAAGCGGGGTTCGTCCCGATCCACCAAAGGCAGCATCCATGCGCCGCTCAGATAAAGGCTCAAGCATAACAAGGTCATGGCCCGCCAAGGCCGCAGCGCGCACTTGTCCAAGAGTTTTCGCATCCCAGCGCAATCTAGGTTTTGAGCGCACCATTCGTCGAGCTTTGAAAACACGGTTCGGTGACGGGAAACGGCTTGCTTTTTCTGCGTGTCAATTCCGCAGGGGTTGCCTAAGTTGGCCCTCGTGATTTTCAACTCCCAGCCATTCTCCAAATCGAGCCGCTTCTTTTTTGCGTTGGCCGCAGGGGCGGCTCTTTTCGGTGCTTTCCTTGTGGATGACTTTGTCACGGACGCGATCCGGATCCACAGCAGTCCGCATCTGGATCGTTTGGCCTATTGGCTTGGCAAAATAGGCGACTGGCCGCCCTTGCTGGCGGCCGGGTTGCTGATCGTGCTGGCGGCGGTGCGGCGGCGCCGTTTTGAAGCGGGACGGTTGGTGTTGCTTGTGGTTTTGGCTGGAATGCTCAGCGGCCTGAGTGCCACAGTGATTCGCAGTTTCACCGGTCGCACGCGTCCGGGGGCGCCGGCACCGCAGGGGTTTTATGGTCCGCGGCGCGAGGGGCGCTGGGTTGTGGGCAAGGCCGCGTTCAACTCTTTCCCCTCAGGCCATACAGCCACCGTGGCAGGGTTGACGGTGGCGGCATGGATGGTCAGGCGCCGGGCCGGTCTTTCAATCGGGGTGTTTGCCTTGCTCGTGGCGTGGTCGCGCGTGGCCGGAGGACATCATCATTTTTCCGATGTCGTGGCGGCCGGCTGCTGGGCCTGTCTGGCGGCACCTTGGGGTGTCATTCGGCTTGACCCCTTTCTAAAGAGGCTCTGGGTCAACACGCCTTGGCTGGGAGGTTGCCGGCCGGGCTAAACCCGCATTCCAAGGCGTGCCCAAGAGTCAGGGCATTACCCTGCGGGCTGAGTCTCTTCATGGGTTGGTTTGGGGAGGCGCGCCCTCGCGATTGAGTGAGGCGCTGCGGTCCTCCCCTTTTTACCTGCGCTGTTGTTTCCTGTCGTCCTACGGCCGGAAACTCACCTTGTCGGCAGTGGGAAAGTCGGCGGGCACCGGCGTTGCACAATGGCCGGTTGCAACCCATTCGCAGGCACGGCAGGTCACGGTTTGGAATCCGGCGCATTGCACGCTGCCCACTTCGCCGACGTGTCCCATGAGATTAACCACCACCTTGCCCTTGCCGTAGGGCACCCACCAGACGATGGGCTCGTTCTTCCCGGTTCCGCTTCGGCCGGGCGCCGGATCGGAATAGGCCGTCAGCAGGATATGCACATTCTCCGCCGGCCCGCGCTGCCCGTGATAGAGTTCGTCGTGTTTGTGCATCCAGTGCAACGGGAGTCCCCAAGTGATGGAGTGATTGGGATCGCGGGTGGTCATCACCCAATCGTATTGGCCGCCGTGTCCCATTCCGCGGCCTTGGCCGGGTTGCTCGCGGACGATCTGGCCGTTGTCGTCGAAGTAAAGGCTGTAGCCGAAATCCTTGGGGCGCCAGAGCAGGCCCACCATCTCTTCAAATTCCTTCCAGCCGGTGAACGCGTTGTTGGAGGCATGGATCAAGACCACGCCGCCGCCCGCGGCGACATAGGCGGTGAAGGCTTTACGGATGCGTTCGGGCCATAGCTCCCCGTTGTAATTGAGCAGAACGCACCCAACTCCCGCAAAGTCAGGCTGCCAGGCGTCCCAGGCCGATGCGGGCGCGCCGCTTGCCGGAGAATTGTTCATGATCACTTCAAAATGTCCGTCCTTGACCAGCATCTGCTGGAGGATGGGCGTGGATTTCTGCCAGGCATGGTTGTTCTGGCCGGCGATAATCATCACTTTGACGGGCGTGTCCGCGGCGGATGTCGTTGCCGGTGCCAGATTGAGCGCCGTGATGAGGGCAATGGCGAGTCGCAGGATTGATTTCATGGAGGGTATGAGTAAGGGGCCTGTGGAACAATAAGTTGTCGCGGTATGTTTTGAGTTTCCTGCCGGAACTTTAGCCGCTGTGGCTTCGGGGTCAAGATTCAGGTCCGACGCATTTGGGTCGTTCAAATGAACGATATGCAAGGATGGCCGCCTTCGAGCATTCTTATTTTCACGATCCATGTATTTAAAGGCGATCGGTCGCACGTTTTGTGGGCTGCCGCCAGATGGTTCGGAATTTGCGGTGACGATGGGAACCTCGAACATGAAACCAAGCGAATCTAACGCCGGAGTGAGCCGGCGCCGTTTTCTGGCCGCGGCCGGTGCCGCCGTGGCGCTGCCCGCCTTTGTGCCCGGCAGGGTGCTGGGACTTGGAGGCCAAGCATCCCCTTCCAAACGTATTAACATTGGCGTGGTGGGTTGCGGCGGGCAGGGGAATGGCAACACCGACGGTTTTTTGCGTAACACCGACTGCCGGGTTGTGGCTGCGTGCGATGTGGATGCAACGCATCTGGCCAACATGCTTCAAAAGGTCAACGGCCAATATAACAGCAAGGATTGCCGGGGTTACCGTGATTTCCGCGAACTCATGGCGCGCAAGGATATCGACGCGGTCATGCTCGCGGTGCCCGATCATTGGCATGCCCTCATTGCCGTCGAGGCGGCCAAAGAGAAGAAGGACATTTACGGCGAGAAACCCCTGGCCCGGACCATTGTGGAACAGCAGGCCATCGTGCGGGCGGTGAAGAAAAATCGGTGCATCTGGCAGACCGGCTCCTGGCAGCGCTCGGGCGCCAATTTCCACAAGGCCGCCGAGATCGTCCGCAACGGGTTGATCGGCAAGATCACCCGGGTGGAAGTGGGCCTGCCCAGCGGGCCGAAAAACCCGAAAGAGCAGCGAAAAGTGGATTCCACCCCGCCGCCGGCGGAACTGGATTACGACCTGTGGATCGGGCCGTCCACCATGATACCCTATGTGGGCAGCCGCATTCACAACAATTGGCGCTGGAATTACAACACCGGCGGCGGTCAGCTCCTTGACTGGATCGGGCATCACTGTGACATCGCCCACTGGGGCATGGACTGTGACAATTCGGGGCCGCTGGAGGTGTCGGGGGAGGGCGAGTTCCCGCCGGCCGATTACAACTGGAACGTCTGCACCCGGTATCGCATCGAAGCGAAATATCCCAATGCCATCACCATGACCTTGGCCGGCGGGCACCACGATATCCGTGCCGGAACGAAATGGATCGGCACCGACGGTTGGGTGTGGGTGGACCGGGGAGGCTTTGAGTCATCAAATCCGGACTGGCGGGATTTCAAGGATCTGCCTGAGGAGATGCGCAAGGTGAAGCTCTATCGCTCGCGCGACCACATCCGCAACTTTTTGGACTGCATCAAATCGCGCCAGCCGACCATCACTCCCGCGGAGACGGCGCATCATTCTTCCATTCCGGGGCATCTGGGGCTGATTGCCATGGTGACGGGGCGCACGCTCCGTTGGGATGCGGAGAAAGAAGTGATTCTGGATGATGCCGCGGCCAGTCAAATGCTCGGGCGTCCTTATCGTGGCCCGTGGAAGCTGGGGTGATTGAGGGATAGCGCGCAGCGGTTGCGCCGGGCCGGTGAGCTCCAGGGTTTCCAGCCCGGAGCACGTTGAAAGTTCTGAGGCTCGAACGGGTTGGGCGGGGAATCTTCCAGGCCCAGCCGGTTTTGCAGACTGCTCTGGACGATTTAAGCAGAGTCGCTTGGGGCAGGGACTTGGATTTGGAGGTGAAGCCTTTTACAAGGGGACCGGTTTGGTTGCTTGAGACCATGCCTTCCTGCCATCATCCCTCCGGGCCGGCAAGCCCATCACGGGCAAATGCTGGTCCCCTGTCCCTGAACTGATCCGGGTCGTCCTGGAATAAGCGGGGCAGTCCGTTGTTAAGGAGTATGAATCACCCGGAAGAACTGGCTTGTGTTTGTGCGCGTCACGGTCAGGTAACTCACCGTGGTTCCCGTGCCGGCTATCGCACTGCCGATGTTCTGCCAGCCCCCCATGAGGTTGGAAATGCCTTGAATCTGATAAGTCGTTCCGACCGCGGTGTCGAAGGCCACCTCGGCTGCGGTGTAGATGGCGGTGGTGTTGTTCGTGGAATTCAGGAGGTTGCGGCCGTTGATTTGGATCACGCCTGTTGGCAAGGGGGTGCCTGCGACCAGCGGACTGAGGCCGAGGTTGTATTTAAGCCAATTGGGAATCCCATCCCCGGCCGCTGAGAAAGCGGGCGCCGCGGCGGGGGCGGTGGCCGAGCCGAAGTATTGGATCTGCCAGGCATCGGGCAACCCGTCGTTATTGGCGTCTCCGTTCAAGTCGCCAATGGAAGCCTTGAGCAGGCCCACGGCGTAGGGGGCGTTGTGCACGCCCAGGCTGCTGTCGTTGGCTACAAACTGCCAATTGTAGCCCGCCTTGAGGAACTTAGCCGGCCAGTTGGTTTTGGTTGAGATGCTTGTTTTGACCAGCCCGTCTGCGGCATAGTTTCCGTTCGCCACATACGTCGAGTTGGGCAGCAGGGTGCTGAGCTTGTCGAGCAGGTGACTTACTTCGGTCTGGACGCCTTCAATGACTCCGTCGCCGTTGTAGTCCGCCACCGGGTAATCAAACGAAGTCAGACTCGGTCCGTGGCATTGGATGCAGACATCCACTTTGCCCAGCTTGACCCCGGCATTGTTGGTGTAACTCATGTGGAACGTATGCCCGCCCGCCTGGCCGAAGGCCGGATCGCTCGTTGCCACCTGCTGCATGTGACAGGTGGCGCAGGTGTTGGTCAGCGCAAACCGATGCGCCGAACTGGGAATGGTTTGGCCGTAAGTCCAGCCATTGACCCCTTCGAGCATGTCGCCCTGGGGACTGTCATGCGGGCCGAAACTGGACCCGCCATTCCAAGTCGTTTGAAGCAGGGGATAGTTCACGATGCTGTTGGTCACCGAGCCATTGCGGCTTCGATGGCAGTTCATGCAGAATCCACCACTGCCGGCATTGGTTACCGAGGTGCCCTCGCCGAGCGTGATGTTGAAGCCGGTCCGCAGCTGGCGGGAATGGGAGGCGTCATGGGGATCATGGCAGGCCTGGCAGTCGATGGCGCCGTAGGCGGTGTTGGTGGCATAGACTGCGGGGTTGTCGAGGTTGTTGATGTAACCGATGAACCCGCCGGTGGCATGGCAGCGGACACAAGCGCTGCGCGTGGGCCCGGTCGGCGTCGCGCTCGTCCGGGCATGGAGAGAGGCTTTCCACTCCAAGCTTTTGGTTTGGAGCAGGGCCGAGTCATGGCACTGCGCGCAGGTGCCCTCAGCCAGGCTGACGGCGATGGCGTTGGTATTGCCCAGGATTCCCAGGCTGAACACATGCTGGCTGCCGGGGCCGTGGCAGTTTTCACACTGGACGTTGGCCAGATTGGCCAGGCTGGGGTAGTGGCTCTGCATGCCGGCCCAATTCCCATTGGTCAGCACTGCCGGAAAGGTCCATCCCAGCTGGCTCGCCAGATCGTCAAAACCGCCGTTGACCGCCGATGAGTTGGTGTCATAGCCGAGGGTATGGCTGGGAATGGAGCTCAGGCTGTAAGAGGCCCCGGCATTGCCGTCGATGGACCGGGCGAAAACGGAGGCGTGCGCGGTGTTCGTCCACGTGCTGTAAATGTTGGGCGCCACGACGCTTCCGCTATGGCAAAATTCGCATGTCTGCACTCCCACAAATGTGGCGGCCGTAACGGTGTTGGTGAACGAGTTTGTCCCGCTGCCCACCACCGCGATGGTTCCCACCACTGTGTATTGACCCACGACATCCGGCCGCAAGAAGGACCGGCCCGCAATCTGGCCGGCGACCGTTCCAGCCGCAAAGGCCGTCAGCCCCAGCCCGTATTTGTCCGAGGGTAGATAGATATCCACAATCCCGCTCAGGGGGCTGTTGGTCAGGGCCGCCTGTGAACCCAGGGGTTTGGCGGTGAGCGTCCATGCAACGCCCACGATGTTGGAAGGGGTGATTGCCGCGTTGACCAGGGCGTCCAGATACACCGGTTCTCCCAGCCCCACATTGTTCAGCCCGGCGGAAATTTGGACCGTGGGCATCGAGTAAAGGATGCGATCCGTCGCGGTGAAGGGGCGCAAGACCACCTTGCCGTTCAAGGCGGGTGCCGCGCCTTGGCAGGGTTGCATGGCTCCGATCAGGGCCAAGCCCGCGGCCAGAAGCCAGACGGAGAGGGTTCCTCTTGTTTCTTGTTTTTTCATGGTTGATGTGTCCTTTTGGCTTTGCGATGGAACTCCCCAGTGCGGCTTCAGCCGGACCGGGTTGGATAACGCAAGGCGGGTTCCGGCCGTTTGAAACGGTCCATTCCCCAAGGGGGCATCGGGTTGGTCGCCTTGGCCGCAGAGACTCGTCCGGTGTGTGGGTGTGGAATTCATAGGTTTCAGGTAGCCGGTTGCAAAAGACCCACTCCCAAGGGCATGCAGTCCGCCGACCGCCCCGTTCCCGCCGGTGCCCCGTTGATACGCGCCAGCACTTCCTTCGCATGGACGGCTACGATCTTTGCGCATTGCGCCAGTTCCTGTCCGCGGCGCCTGACATTTTCCAGGACGATGCCCTCCAGATCGTCCACATCGTAGAGGTAAACGTTGTCCACTTGCCCTACCTCCGCGGCGACATCGCGCGGGACGGCGATATCGATCAACACCAGGGGCCGGTTGCGGCGCGAGGGCATGATTTGCGCCATGTCCTGCCGGTTTAAAACGGTGTGGGAACTGCCCGTTGAACTGACCACGATATCCGCTTCAGCCATTGCTTTGAGGCGGTCTTCAAAGCGGATGGCGCGGCCGCCAAATTCCAAGGCCAGAGATTCCGCCCGGTCAAATGAACGGTTGGAAACCAGAACGGATCCGGCGCTTTTTTTACTCAGATGCCTCAGGCAAGCTTCGCCCATTTTGCCCGCACCGATAATCATCACCGACTGCCGGGCGAGGTTTCCGCCGAATATTTTTTGCGCCAGCTCCACAGCTACGCTGCCCACGGATGCGGCGCCCCGGCCGACCCCGGTTTTCGTGCGGATGGCCTTGGCCGTCTGAAGCCCTTTTTGAAAGACACGGTTGAGCACCCATCCCGTCAGGTTTGCCTCTTGCGCCGTCTGGTAGGCCTGCTTGATTTGACCGGTGATCTCCGTTTCCCCCAAGACAAGGGAATCCAGGCCGCCAGTCACGGCGAAGAGATGCTCGACCGCCTCTGCTCCTTCCTTCACGTAGAGGTGGGTGGAGAGATCCTGCGGTTCGCGGCCTGCGAAAAGTTCCTCGAACAACCGGTGGATGTTGACGGTTCTTCCGGTGCTTACGCCGTAAATCTCCACCCGGTTGCAGGTGGAGACCAGAACGATTTCGGAGAGGTTCCCGCTTTGTTTGAGGACGCCGCCCCGGACGCCCAATTGGGCAGCCGGCACCGCCACGCGTTCCCGCACTTCCACCGGCGCGGTTTTATTGCTCAGGCCTGCGACGAAGATTTTCATGCGCCGTGCCGGAGTGGGTGGGCGGGATGATGCGCGGCTTGCCCTTGCTGCGCTTCTGAAACCGCGGGTGGATTTGATCCGAAGAATTTTCGGCTCGGACGCTTCATGGAGCTACTTTAGCGGCGGACCTGATCGCATCTTCGCATCGGTTGTTATTTGCTGGCCCGATTTTGCAACCAAGCCGGGGGGGCGTCTGTCTGAAGGTGGAGCGGGGGCTTGTTTTTCGCGATGGATCTTGACTGGCAGGCCGCGCCGGTTGTTCAGAAAATTGGCGGTGGTCCGCAACCCGGGCACGCGCCGCCTAAAAAACTGTCAACCCGTCTTTCTGCCGGCCCGTGTTCTGTCCGTAACGAACGCGTTCACAGCCCCCGTGCGCCTAAAAAGCACCATGCAGTCTCAAAGGAGGCGCGGAGTAATTCTTGGGTGTTCGATCCGGGTCCGTTTCTGCTCCGCGGGACGGCGCAACCCGGCCTGCTGTTTACGGGGTGCGACCGGTGACCTCGACGTCCACGGCGCTGGCTCTTTCCAGGGGGCTCGATTCAGTCTGGTGCATCTGGCTGATCAGGTCGCGGTGGGTTGTCCACCACTGCGTCCGCCGCGCCGCAGTCCAGTCCGCAGCCTGCGGGCTGGACTCTAGGCATTCCAGCAGGTCCCGGGTCGATTGCGGGCGCCGCGCCGGATCACGATCCAGACAGCGCATGACCAAGGCCTCCAGATGCGGGCAGAGGGGTTTGCCAATGCGAGCACCGGGCCATGTGGGGGTGCCAGTCAGGCGCAATTGCCGGATTTGGGCCAGCGTCTCCGCGTTGAACACCCGCTGGCCGGTCAGGAGAAAATAGCCCACGGCACCCAGCGAGTAGAGATCGCTGCGGGCGTCCACCAGAGCCGGATCCTCCACCGCCTCGGGCGACATGTAGCTGGGGGTGCCGACAATGTCCGCCGCGTCTTCCATTGCCGGCGTCCCCCCGAATGTTTTCACCAACCCGAAATCCAGGACCTTGACCATGTCCGGCAGGCCGCCCCGGTCACAGACAAAGATGTTGGAAGGCTTGATATCCCGGTGCACCAATCCCAAGGCATGGGCCTCACCGAGAGATTCGCAGATCTGTCGCAGCAGGAAAATCACACGCCCTTCCGGCTGAGGGCCATAGCGGATCACCAAGTCGGCCAGTGTCAAACCGTCCAGATACTCCATGGCATAATAGAAAATCCCCTCCGGCGTGCGGCCGTAATCATAAACCTGGATGGTGTTGGGATGAGTGAGCTGGCAGGTTAGTCGCACCTCGCGCTCAAAGCGCTGCACTGCCGGCGCATCGGCCAGATGCGGGGGCAGGAGTTTGAGAGCCGTCTCGCGGCGCAGCAGCGCATGGTGCGCTTTGTAAACCACCCCCATCCCGCCCTCGCCGATCTTCTCCACAAGCTGGTATTGACCCAGTTTGCGGGCCTTGAGCTGGGCTTCGCTGAAGCGCCGGCTCAGCAGGACCTGGCGGTAGGAAAAGAGCAACACTCCCAGCGAGGCCAGCACCAGCAGCAGAAATAAAATCACAAACACACCCCGCAACATCCGCAGCGTGCGGTAGGCCTCGTGCGCATCGATCTTCGTGCCCACTCCGAAACCATACTTCGGCAGCCAGTTCCAAGCCCCTATCACCGGCACCCCCCGGTAATCGCGGAACGGTTCGACCGTCAGCCCCGAGCCCCCCTCCAACGCTTGCCCAATCATCCTCATCAGCGGCCGGACCCCGTTGGTGTCCATCTGATAGCCTTCGGTCAGGTCGCCGCCCGGATCGCTCAAGCGCAGGGTCAGGGCCGAGCTGGCATTGGTGCTGTTTTCCAGCAGTCCGAGCTCTTTGAGCTGCTTGTCAAAGCGGCTGCGAGAAATCAGCACCCCCTCGGAATCGAAGGCGAAAGTCTCCCCGCTCTCTCCCGAGCGGGCCACGGAAAGCAGCCGGGTGAATTCCACGTCGGGATTGATCACCAGCACCAGCGCGCCGCAGGTGACGTTGTTGGTGTCTTTGATCGGCGTGGCCACCTGCATCACGGTTAGTTCGCGAGCCTGCCCCGGCGGCCGTCCGCCTGGGCGGCCCCGGGCCCAGCCGGGGTTTTCGACCAACTTGATTTTAAAGGGGGGGATGACGATGGCTTCCGAGGAGCTGAAGAGCTCGGCATATTTGGGCTGCAATTCCTCGGCCACCTTTTCGCCGATGCGATTGTGGCCGCTGTCCAGAACCACCACAAAGTTCGTGTTGACCAGTTGGGCCAGGCGATAGCCCAGACTGCTCAACCGCTGCTGCAGACGGTCACCGAAAATCAACTGACGGGACACGCTTGCCGCCAATGGGCGGCTTCCACCCTCCGTGTAGGAAAGGGTTAACAACTGGGATGCCAAGGTGCGTAGGCGCGGCTCCTCGGCCAGCATCGCCGCCAGACGCTTCTGATCCGCCATCCAGATCTCCAGGGATGTCACATCCGCGTCGCGGATGCCTCGCAGATCGTTGGCCAGTTCCTGCTGCATCGCCTGACGGATTTCCCAATCCGCCCACCACCCAACGCAGGCCACCAGCAGGGCCGCCGCCAGAGGCGCCAGCCAGTTGAATTTTTTGTCCATGGTCCGGGTGTGTTTGTTTCCAGTTTTTTGGAAGCAGGGCGCTTATGTCCGACGTGTTCCAAAAAGTTCCCCGGCAACAGACACGAAATCGCCCGACCCCGCAAGCCGGGATATGCGCGGTGCGGCGAGGCTTTTCGCATCCCTGATTGCCCCGCGATAACCAGGCTGAGCCGGGCAGGGGAGTGAGGGGGTTACAAGCGAGGTGGACTGGATTGAGCTGGTGACGCAGGGTGTTTTTCGGGTCGTTGAGCTGGAAGGCTGATGTTTTGCGTCAAAAAAATCAGGCATGGGCGGCGGCGCTTCGACCCTTGGTCCGCCGGTCCATTTCATCCGCTCAACGGTGGTGCTCCAGCAGCCACGTGTAGAGTTCCGGGTTGGCGTAAGTTTCCGTCCAGCAATCATGCCCGGCTTGGGGATACTCCGTGTAGCGGATGTTCCCTCCGGCGGCTTTGACCGCCGCAACCATATCCCTGGTCCGCGCCACGGGGACCTTTGTATCCAGTGCTCCGTGAAAAGCCCAGATTGGCAGGCCGGCCAGAAGCGCTGCATCCTTGGGGTTGCCTCCCCCGCAGATGGGGGCGGCGGCGGCAAAGCGTTCGGGGTGCTCCGCTGCGAGGGTCCAGGTGCCATAGCCGCCCATGCTTAATCCGGTGAGGTAAATCCGGTGCTTATCCACCCGGTACTTCGACACAATCCTGTCCAGCAGGGCGTTAAGAGTGTCCGGATTCCATCCGCGTCCGCTGTTCTGAGGTGACACCACAATGAAGGGGAAATCCGGGCGGTCCTCCACCAACTTGGCCGGTCCGTGGGTTTTCACCTTGGCCAGGTCGCTCCCCGATTCACCCGATCCATGCAGGAAGAGCATCAGGGGCCAACGATGCTTGCTCTTGGCGTAATCTCTGGGTAGGAACAGCAAATAGTCCGTCTTGGCGGTGACGGTGATGCGGGCTTCGAAGTGGTTTTCTGATTGAGCCGGGAGCGGTTCTGCGGCGCAGGCGGTTTTTATCCCCAGCAGGAGGAGGCACAGGCTTGGTATGAGGAGTGGTTTCATAAGGGCGTTTTTTCCGGCCCAAGTTTTGGCCGTTTATGGTCAAAGGCGCTTGACCCAGATGTTGCGGTATTGAACCGGATTGCCATGGTCCTGCAAAAGCAGAGGCGCTGCGGTGCCTTCCTTGTTGTCCATGCCCCCTGGGGTGGGGTGGGGCAGTTCGAAATTGTCGTGGATCACCACGCCGTTGTGAACCACCGTCACCCGTGCGTTGGCGGTCTTCTTCCCATTCGCTCCGATTTTGGCCATGTGAAAGGTGATGTCGTAGCTTTGCCACTGGAGCGGCGGGGCGCACATGTTGACCCGTGGTTGGCAGATCTGGTAGAACCCGCCGCATTCGTTGTCCAACCCCTCCAGTCCGTAGCTGTCGAGCACCTGGCATTCATAGCGGGTCTGCAGGTAAACCCCGCTGTTGGAGCGGCCCTGCCCGGAAGCCCGAGGCATATACGCCAGGCGGAATTCCAGATGCAATTGGTGGTCGCCGAATTTCTCCTTGCTCACCGCGTCGCCACCCTTGCCCACTTCCATCGCGCCTCCGGCCAGCAGTTTCCAACCGCAGGGTTGACCGTTGCGCGTCTGCCACTGGTCCAGATTCGATCCGTCAAGGAGCACGACCGCGTCGCCCGGCGCGTGCTGCCCCACAGTGGGCGAGATTCGTTGGGTTTTGTGAAGCTCGAAACTGCCTGTCTGTCGCCCAGCCACACTGCCGCCCGCCGCCTCGCCACCGAGCGAGCCCGTCCAGAGGGATGCTCCAAACACCACGCCTTTTGCGGTGGTCTCAACAATCTGGCTGGCGTCCAGCGGGATGTCGTCCATGAAGCGCAATTGCCCGTTGCGAATCTGGCCGCGCAAGCGGTAGAGATACGGTCCGCGCCGGCTGAAATCAGCCACGAACCGGCCTTCGTAGCGACCGTCATCCAGCGGGATCATGTAGACCGCCACGGTCTGCTTCTGGTCGCCCAAGGTCACGCTGCCCTGCCAGTCGCCCATGTACGGGTCGGCCGGGCTTTGGGCGTTTGCGTGAACGGCCAGCAAGCCAAGGGTTGCGAAAAGTGTTTTCAGTTTCATAAATGGGTTTTACACCCGGAATCATAGCGCCCCGACTGCGCATTGTCACGCCCCGCTAAAACACATTTGGACGGCCAATCATCACCATGAAGAGTCGGACTAAATCGCCGGCGCTGGGCCTTTCGGCACCCATTGAGCGTCGGACTGTTTCTGTGCCATCCCGGGCCTGCTCCAAAACCCGTCCGTCCTTCGTGGGAGTAAACAGACGTCGATAGTCGCATCGGCGGCGACCGCATCGGCGCGTTATTTCAACCTGTTTGACCGGCTTCGATCCGCCCTTCGGTCTGCTTCGGGGGGCTGAGATTGCGGGGTGTTTCATGAAGTTGGTCTTCAGGCGTGGGCGTTTTTTGCGGCGCAGCGCGTCTTTTTCCAGCTGAAGCAGTGTGGGGGCCAAAGAACTCCGGCCGTCTTCCCCAGTCGGGTTTTTAAGGGCTACCCAGCGTTCACTGCAATTAAACCTGCGTTGGCTGCAAAACAGTTGCTTCCCGAGGGCTTCCGTTAATTCTAGCGATGTCGAGTTTTTTAACTTGGCCGGTTACAGACACTAGGCCGGGGTTCGGCAGAGGCCACCGTCCGCTGATCCAGTGGAATTACGGATTGTCTGATGTGGATGAGTGCCGCGGGCAAAACGCCGGAGCA
>CAIQOK010000041.1 GCA_903873415.1 uncultured Verrucomicrobiota bacterium
CAGGTTGGGAGTGAGACTCAGGGCGATATTAGGGCGGACGTACCAGATTTCAAGAAGGTCGGATTGGATTCCCAGACTGAGTTCATGGCCCGTGGTTATGCTGTAAGTCAGGGTGTCTGATGGTTGATGGGAGAGGGACAAGGCGGCGTACCATGAACCCTGATCGGAAGTTTGGACGGAGCGGCTGGTCTGTTGGAATTGGTAAAAGGAGTAGCCGAAGCGGGGTTGGAAGCGGAAGTGCCGGCCCGGCATGAAATCGGCATACGCGCCGGCGCTGCGACTGTTGTTGTCGTTCAGCACGTTCCGATCGTAGCGGGTAAACGCGGCGGAGGCTTCCACGCCGGTGATGACTTTGGGATGCACTTGGAATCCGGCCCGGGTGAACACCTGCTCTGTGGCATGATCCACCGCATTGAACTCGCCGGAGCCGGAAATGACATTCAGATGGTCATAACCGGCGCTCAGCAGCACATCCTCCAAATCCCAGATTGCGGAGAGTCCGGCGGCGTTGTTGAGCGTGCCGAACCCCGCGGTGTTGGCCACCGCCCCCTGCAGGGCGCTGTCTTTCATGTAACTCACCCTCTCATGAACATTGAACTGAACATCCTTGACCCAGGCATCAAGGGAGAGTTGCGACCCGGACGTCACCTGCCAGGTGCTCAATTCCGGATGGTCCAGATACTCCTGGTAGCCCAGCCCCGCCTCGAGGCTAAGGAGGTTGCGCCGGGAGAGCGGGTAACTGGCCTCCCCCTGAAGCATGGGCGTAATAATGAAGTCCGTTTGGGGCTGGTATCGGGAGGTATTGATATTGTCGTTGTAGGAGAGACTTAAAGAGGGCCGCAGCCGGGTCTTAAAATCGCCCAGCTTGAAGTTATAGGGAAGCGGCACTTGGGAAAAGTCCGGACTCGCGGTCCTGGTCGGGGCGTCGAAATTATTTCTAAAGGAGTCCTGAGCCGGAGCGGAGCGCCGCACCACCATGAACAAACCGGCCAGGGTAATCCGGCTCAAGACCCCGCCACGAAGCCGGTTCAGAGCCGCGCCAAGGCGTTGAAAGAGAGTCGGTTTTTGTGAGGATGCAAACACAGTTGGATTCAAAGAGACGGGGTTAATCGTTGTCCGCGCTTGTTTTGAATGAAAACGGGGATGGGCTGCGGCATGGAGGCCGCGGGCTCTTTGGTCCAAGCCCTGGCGAAGGCGGATTTTCGCGGCGCAAGCCCGCCTGCGGAATCCAAGGCCTGCCCGCTCTGCGGTGCGACAGGACAAACGCCCTTCATATGGAACGGACAACTCTGGCCTGGTTGCCCGGGGCCGGGTAAGGAAGCGGAGACCAGAAGGGCCTGTTTGCGCCACTGGCCGGGAGTCAGGCCGAAGCGGCGCTTGAAACAACTGTTGAACAGGCCCAGATGGTGAAAGCCGCACTGCTCGGCCACCTGACTTATCTTGTTGTTGGTGTCGCGCACAAAAGTAACCGCCCTAAGCAATCGCATCTCCATCCGCAAAGCGGCGACCGAAGAGCCGAAACACTGGCGGAAGAGGCGGTTAAGATGGCGCCGGCTGCATCCGAATTTGACCGCTAGCTCCCCCACCGGCAGATTGAGCAGCTGGTCGAGAGGGATGTTTTTAAAAACCTCCAGCACCCTAAAGCCCACGGATCCGACGGCTTGTTCCGCCACAGAATGGAATTCGTCAGATAACATCGTGGCGGCCACCTGCAAGAGGCGCAGGCGATGATCCAGATTGAACTCGGCGGGGATTTCGGCCAGCAGGCTGTGGCTGCGCAGTGCCACCGGGTTGTTGGCCGCAAATCGACGGGAAGTCTGCAGCCTCTCCCTGACGGTCTGAAGCCCTGAAAGCATATTGCCGTCCAGCACCGGATAGAGCTGCTCGAGCCGCAGAGAAAAAACCCACACGACCCAATCGCCCCCGTTGGCGGCGCTGATATCGCCGAGACGTTGGCCGTTGGCAACCAGGGCATCGCCCCGGCCCAACTGCCGGGCAGCTTCCCCAACGATGTGACGTCCCACGCCATCGATTGAGAACAAAAAAACCAAGCCTTCCTGATTGGCAGACCATACCTCCCCGGGCGCAAGGCGCAACCGGTGCAGGGTCAAGTAATCCTCCATAGGCGAGGAGCCGCTTTTGGCAAATGCAGGGTCGGCCAAGGCCGAGTGTGATTTGAGATGCATAATACTCCGTTGACTACTCAGGCGTAGGACGCCTGCCGAATAAATGGTTCAACCTCCAACTACAAAACGGGATGCAACAACTCCTTCTAACAAGAAATTATTTAAGCTGAACCAGGCAATTCTGTCCACCCCTTTTCAAGCCTAGCTATGACACTTTTGCGCCATGCCGCAAGCCGCTTGCACCGGCGGATAAAAACGGCGAAAACCCTCCGCATTTCCGCGCCCTTTGAATTTTCCAGCAGACGCTTTTCTTGACAAAGCCCGTGCGGTGCGATACAGTCGGCGCTTAAATCCATCGTGCCAATTTCATCATGCCAAGGTTGCTGGTAATCACCGAAGGATCAGGACCGCGGCTGTATGAACTGCGGCTGGGATCCAACCGGATTGGGCGCAGCCCGCAGAACGAGTTCCCAATCCCCCACCCCACCATTTCCACCTTTCATTGCGAGCTGGTTCTTTCCGAGGAAGGCGTGATGCTCAATGACATGGGCTCGACAAACGGGAGTTTTGTCGGCGGACAGCGGGTGGGGTCGCAAAAATTAACCGAGGGCCAGTCGATACGGCTGGGGGATGTGGAACTGCGGATTGAGAACACCGAGATCAGGGTGAGCATTCCCAAATTCGCCAACCCCGAACTGCCGGCCCCTCCGGTGCTCAACGCCAATGGAAGCATGCTTTGCCAAAGGCACCCGCAGTCCGCCGTCTCCCATCGTTGCACCCGGTGCCAGGAGGTCATGTGCCCGGCCTGCGTGCACCGGATGCGCCGGCGTGGCGGGCAGATCATCCTGCTGCTCTGCCCGCTTTGCAGCCAGCCTGTTGAGCCGCTGGGCGGCCCGGAACAACCCCAGAAAAAGTCCCTGATCACACGGGCCGGCGAATCCATCCGGCGCGCCTTTCGAGCAAAGACGCGCCCCCCGCGCCATTAGCCCGCAGGACGCTGGGAAGGGCCGATGCGAAAAGTGACGGCATACGCTCTCCGAGCGCGCCGCTTCGGGTGCCTGCCTTCTCAAGCGCCCGCCCGCACCGGCTGCTCCACCAAAACCCACCGCTGCCATTGTCCGCGCCGCATGACGGGGCGGAGAAGGAAACCGGACGTGCGGCTGCAGGGCCTGTATTTTGACACATTCGCGGCAGTGGTGACGCCCCGGCACGCCGCCTCAAAAATCTTGCAGGACGGGAGCGGAGCCTTATTCTTAAAACAAATCCACATCGTGTGAAGACCATTTTAAACAGCAGAACACATCCCCAATGAACCGTCGCAATTTCCTTTCCAGCACAGCAGCCACCATGGCCGCGAGCGCTTTCGCGGTCCGCCCCCTCTCCGGGGCCCCAGTCCAGAAAGCCGAAGGCATGAACTACGCCCCGCAAGGCAAACCCCGCCCCGTCGTCAAGCCGGGCGAATTCATCATCGCCGCCGTGCGCTTGGATCACGGGCACATTTACGGCATGTGCAACGGGCTTCTGGAGGCCGGGGCGACGCTCAAATGGGTGTTTGATCCGGACCCGAAGAAAACGGAGGCGTTCCGGTTGAAGTTTCCCCAAACCAAGGCGGCCCGCTCACTTGATGAGGTGCTGGCCGATCCGGAAATCCGACTGGTCGCCGCCGCGGCGGTGGCTTCCGAGCGGGGACCGCTGGGCTGCAAGGTCATGGAGGCGGGAAAGGATTATTTCACCGACAAGACCCCATTTACCACCCTGCCCCAACTCGATGCGGCCAAGGCGGTTGTGGCGCGGACCGGGCGCAAATACATGGTCTACTTCAGCGAGCGGCTCCACAACGAATCCTCCATGTTCGCCACCGACCTCATCCAGCAGGGCGCCATCGGCAAGGTCATCCAGGTGATTTGCCTTGCCCCGCACCGTTTGACGCCGGCCTCCCGTCCGGACTGGTTTTTCCAGCGGGAAAAGTATGGCGGCATTCTTTGCGACATCGGCAGCCACCAGTTTGAGCAGGTCCTGACTTTTACCGGATCGAGTGATGCGACGATCACCCGGGCGGCGGTGGGGAATTTCGGCAACCCGGCCCACCCCGAGCTGGAAGATTTCGGCGAAGCGTGCCTGCAGGGCAATAGCGGGGCGTTGAGCTATGTGCGGGTTGATTGGTTCACACCGGGCGGGCTCAATGCCTGGGGGGACGGCCGGACCATTGTCTTGGGCACCAAGGGCACCCTTGAGTTGCGCAAGTATGAAGACATCGGCCGCGAGACCACAGGCGATCACGTTTACCTTGCAGACGAAAAAGGGGAGCAACACCTCAGTGTGGCCGGAAAAGTCGGCTACCGCTTTTTCGGCGAGTTCATTTTGGACTGCTTGAACCGCACCGAAAAAGCAATGACCCAGGCCCATGCCTTCAAGGCGGCGGAACTTTGTCTCCGGGCTCAGGCCATGGCGCAACGGGTGACTTGACCGCGGCGCGAAATGGTCTGCATGCCGCCCACCCGGCCTGCCGGGTGAAGAGGCCACTCCGTGACTTTCCGCCCAAACCGACAGTTGGGATGGGAGCCGCGCCAAAAATCGGGCCCGGCATTCAAAATCCGATTGTCCCCTAATCTTTTTTAACCGGAGCTGATTGACAAAAATCGCGCTGGATAGGGCGCGCAGTCCGCTGCCCGCCGCTCTTGCCGACCCGCGTTTTCTGTTGCGCCGGACGGCGCGCCTGGAGTGGCACGCCCTCCCTGTTTACTTCATACCCATCCCGTAGACGTTCGATTGCACCTTCAGAAAGTCATCCCCCTTCATGCCCTCCATGCGCTTCATGGTAAACCTCCCGCCCCAAGGCAAATCCACTCTGGAGTTCATGAACACCATGGAGGCGGAAAAGGGCCTCTTCCGACTCATACAGCGCTTCCTGCCCACTTCAGTTCTATGTCAAAGGGGCTTTCGGGTGGACGGCAATCCGCGATTGATTCCAAGTGCGGGTTTTAGGTTTAGAACAGCGTGCTAAAACCCGTCTCAAGGTCCGGGGCTAACCTTTCTTGCCGCCCCTTGCTTTTTCTGAACCAAGGAGGAGATTAAACTTACGAGTCCATCCAACCATCCGACTCGGAATATGAGTGCAACGATGAACAATCCAAACTGGGCGCCTGAGGAAAGGCAAACCAACCATCGCGTCATGGTGATTTATGAAAACGCCTCCGGACGCGAGCATGCTCTGCGTTTTTGCGAGGAACTCACAGCCCATTGTCCCGAATACGCCGATGTGGAAGTGGAGTGGCTGCCTTCCAGCCAAGCCAGTTCCCTGCTCCAACGTCTTGAGGTGGTGGATCAAGCCGCCAAGGCAGACTGGGTGGTCTTCGCGGTGAACCAGGATGGAGACTTTTCCAATGAGCTTAAACTCTGGATTGAACTCTGGCTAGGTAAACGCTGCGAACGCGAAGGGACTCTCGTCGGCCTGATTTCTGGCACCTGCGCCCCCTGTGATATGGCCTGCTTCAAGGAAGTCTACCTCCGCCATGTTGCCCATCGTGCCGGCATGGATTACTTGGCCCACCTGCACAGTCTCACCCAATGGGCTGACGCCCAGTCTCTGGAAACAGTGGCAGAAAGAGCCACCCGAGTCACCGCCGTGTTGGAGCAGATCTTGCATACCGACCCGCAAACGGCACCGCTCCTATAGGCATTAGAGCTTCCTTGGTGGCTGCCGATGCAAACGCCGTTCTGAGCACCTTGGGAACGGCGGCAACTGGGGGCAAATTAAATCCCGCTGATATTGCTTTGGACAACATCCTCAGGGTGCGGTTTCCAAGGTGCCCGCACGGATTCATGGCGTTACACCTGACTGTCATTGAACCCGTTGCATCAAGAGCCGGGGATATCAGGCGCTGAAAACAATTCCCGGGCCGCGTTTTCAAGCAGGGCACAAAACCGAGGATGTTTTTCTCAAGCCCTGACATTCCAGCAGGCTCGAAGCACCTGCACAGAAACACCTTGCGTTTCTTTCGGACACGGATCGAGTACGAATCCCTTAGCCACAAGACAGTAGATTCATGGAGCAACCAGCAATCCTCGCCCGAGAAAAAGCCGGTGCGCATTGAATGCTCAAGGCGGGCGTTTCATCCTCCGCTCCAAATATGGTCTGGGAAACACCCGGGAAAACACCCTACATTCATAATATTGGCGGGGGGCATTGGCTTAGAAAAACCCATTTTGGACCGGGAATAGCGAGCGGCACGGTGGAAGACCTTTGAAAAAATGAAAAACAGCTATTGCTTATGCTGCTGGGAATGGGGTTCAGGGCGTTCTCGGGCCAGATCGGGCTGCGGGTGCCGACATTCACGGCTTACCTCGAACCGAACAATGAAAACAACGCAATCTCGGAACCCGGCGGGATCACCGGCTGGAAAGATCCCGCACAAAAAATCCTTTGGTTTGGAGAATTCAAGTCTGCCCAAACCCTGAATTGCCCGGTGGCTCTGCGCTTGCCATGCTATCCCTACTTGCAAATCAGGGGTTGTCAAAAAGTGGTTTGGTCCGGATCGCGACGCGGATTCCCGTGAATCCGCGCCGGTTTAAGTCACGCAACCAGCGGACTAACTTCACACTGCGCTTGGGGCAGGGCCTGCAAAATCAGCCCGAGGAGCGCACGCTCTTTTGCCTCTCAATTTCCAGACTAGCCTTCAAATGCCGGCTTAGCCCGTTGCTCTCCCGTCTGATTCTCCAAAGATTGCCACCCCTCCATCATCTGTTCGTAGCGGGATCCATGCTTGGAGATAGAGCATGGCGTCTGGACTCCCTGCCCGCCCTTGGGCCTGCCGACAGTCTCAGGCCATGACCTAAAGCGGCCAACTCCCCGCGTTCCTGCCCTAGCGCAAAAGGCAGATATCGCTGCACTGCAGAATCATGCCGGTCAAGTCTACCGCTTGAGATCCGCCGGAGCCAGTGGGCAATGGTTGACATTGTGGAATCAACCGCACCGGCTACCAACCACAGCTCTCTGGAAAAAGAGGGGCCGAAGGGGGAACAAAGGAACGGATGAGGTTATGCAATAACAGACGGTTTTGGATAGGATTTAGGATGCTCCCAGCTAAAAGGAATCGGCCGGTGAGGCTATCGGGCATCTGGTGTGGGACACTTTTGAATCCCGCCTGAGTCTCATCGGCCTGAGTCAATCTAGCGCACTTGGGATTTTTTTCAAGTGTTGCAGAAAAACGCCCGGGGCCTCCCGTCAAAAGCGGAGCGACCAGCCTCAAGATTTCAGGCATTGGGCATAGCAAGCATCCGTTCCTCAGCCGCAAGCCAGACAAACTACCAGCCCGAAGCAGATCAGGGCAAAGCCCCCACTCGTGGTCATTGGTATTCTTGGTCTTTCCGCCTTGGAGGGGGAATGTCTGCCCGCCTTGCGCCTATGGCGGCGACACCCATCCGGCGCGTCTGGCGGGAGCCCGGCCGCAAAACCGATCCGGCTGCCGCCGGATTCTGCCTGAGAGTCCCAATGATAAAGCATGGCCAATTCGTAGTGAACGCCATGTCAACTCGCCGCAATCCTCCAATGAGCAAAAGCCGTTTCCTACTCGACGCGGCAACAGCGGCTGATAAGCTGCGGGGATGGAAAATGAAGCGCCCGCCGCCGCCAAAAAAGTCAATTTACGCCGCCCCGATATTATGGAGGCCGTCCAGGCTCAGGTGGTCAACCATTACCGCAGCGACCTGGTCAACCGCATCCGTCAGAACGGCGGCGTCCTCTCCATGCCAGGCCGGCTGACCGTCAAACTGGCCAAGGAGTTCGGTTTCTGCTATGGAGTGGAGCGGGCTATTGATCTAGCCTACGCCGCCCGGCAAGTCTTCCCGCCCCCCACCCGGATCTTCCTCCTCGGGGAAATCATTCATAATCCGGAAGTCAACCGCCAGATCAGCGATATGGGCATCGTGAGCGTTTCACCCAAGCCGGATGACGCGGAACTGGCCGGATTGCACCTGAACTCCGCCGACGTCTTCATCATCCCGGCCTTTGGCACCGAAGTGAGCACCCGCCGCAAAATCGAGGCCCTGGGCTGCCAGACCGTTGACACCACCTGCGGGGATGTCATGAGCGTCTGGAAACGGGTGCGGCAATACAGCAAAGAAACGGTGACCAGCATCATCCATGGGAAGGCGTGGCATGAGGAAACCATGGCCACAAGCTCCCAGGCGCGAGCCTACGGCAGCGGCCATTATCTGGTGGTTTTCACCCTGGCCGAGACGGATTACGTCTGCAATTACATTCTCAACGGCGGCAACAAGGAAGAATTCCTGGCAAAATTCCAAGGGGCCTACTCGGAAGGATTTGATCCTGACCAGCATCTCAGCGCGGTGGGGGTTGCCAACCAGACCACCATGCTGCGCGGGGAGACCGAGGAGGTGCAGCGCCGGCTGCGTCAGGCCATGACGCAAAAACACGGGATTGCCAATCTGGAGCAGCATTTCCGGTTCTTCGACACGATCTGCGGAGCGACGCAGGACCGGCAGGACGCCCTGGAAAAACTCCTGCTTCAACCTCTCGACCTGCTGCTGGTCATCGGAGGCTACAACTCCTCTAACACCTCGCATCTGGCCGAGATGGGCGAGGCGAAGCTTCCCACCTATTTCATCAAAAACGCCGCTAAGATGGAAGATGACAAACTCATTCATCACTACAACCAACACACCAAGTTGGAGGACAAAACCCCCAACTGGCTGCCCCCGGGTAACACCACCATCGGCATCACCGCCGGAGCATCCTGCCCCAACAACCTCATCGAAGATGTGATCCGCCGCGTGTTCGAGCTGCGTGGAATCTCGGTTCAAGAATTGCTCGCCGGCTAGCCCGGCAGACCCGCCACCGTAATTGTTGCCCCGTCAAGCCAACAGCTCCTGGATCTCCTCCCAATTCAACGCCGAGGCGAACTCGGCCTCGCCTCCCAAAGTAGCTGCAATAACATCCCGCTTGCGCCTCTGAAGAAGGAGGATTTTTTCCTCCACCGTGTCCCTTGTAATGAGCTTGTAACTCGTCACCACCCGGGTCTGGCCGATCCGGTGCGCCCGGTCTGTCGCCTGATCTTCCACCGCCGGATTCCACCAGGGATCGAAATGGATCACGGTGTCTGCGCCGGTAAGGTTTAAGCCCACACCGCCGGCTTTCAGACTGATGAGGAAGACGGGAATCTGGTCGTTCTGTTGAAAACGCGTCACCACCGCCGCCCGATCGCTCGTGGAGCCGTCCAAGTAGCAGAACTCAATCCCCTCGGCCGTCAACCGCTCCCGCAGCAGCGTGAGCATTCCCACAAACTGACTGAACACCAACACCCGGTGCCCGCCATCGAGCACCTCTTCCAATAATTCACCAAACAGGTCCAGCTTGCCCGAGGCGGTTTCCGGCCGCACTCCGTCCAGCTTGAGCAGGCGCAGATCACAGCACACCTGACGCAGCCTCAACAGAGCGCTGAGCACCACCATCCGGCTCTTGGCCAGGCCTTGGGCGCCCACCGCCTCCAAAACCTCCTTGCGGCTGGCCTCGATGACCTGCTGATAGACGGCCCGCTGGTCGGCCGTTAGTTCGCAATAGGAAACCTGCTCGAGCTTGGCCGGCAAATCGGCCGCCACCTCCCGCTTGAGCCGGCGCAGAAGGAAAGGGCGCAGGCGCCGGGCCAGCCGGGACTGAGCCGCCCCCTGTTTCTCCTTGTTAATGGGCAATTCGTAACGTTCGCGAAAGTCCTGGGCGCTGCCCAGATAACCGGGCTGCAGAAAATCAAAAATGGACCACAGATCCAGCACGGAATTCTCCATCGGCGTTCCGGTGAGCACCAGCCGCTGCCGCGAGCGGACCGCCTTGACCGCCTGAGCATTCTGCGTCTGCCGATTTTTGATGTGCTGGGCCTCGTCGAGCACCACCACATCAAACTCATGACCGCGATAGCGCTCGGCATCGCGGCGCAACAATGCGTAACTGGTCACAACCACATCGCTTCGGTTCAACTCATCAAAACGCGCATGGCGGTCCGGACCATGCAGAGCCAGAACTTTCAGCTCCGGGGTGAACTTGGCCGCCTCCGAGATCCAGTTGAAAACCAGACTCGTAGGACAAACGATCAAATGAGGCCGGGCCGGCTCGCGGCGGGTGTTACCGGACCGCAACGAGTTGAGAAAGGCCAGTGTTTGAAGGGTCTTGCCCAAACCCATTTCATCGGCAAGAACGCCGCCGAAACCGTTTTCACGCAGAAAACGCAACCAGGCCACCCCGTGCTTCTGATACGGGCGCAGCACCTCGTCAAGCCCCCCCAGAGGCGGGCACTCCAAACGGGCCACACCCGTCTGCCTTGCGGCATGCTCACGCCATTGCGAGGACGCCTGCACCTTCCACTGGCCCTGCTGCCGGAGGGTGGCCTCCAAGAAACCCGCCTGCGTGCTGCGAATCCGGTAGCCCTGGGCATTCTGCTCAGGAGCACAATCCTGAAGCACCTCCTGCAACTCCTCCACCGCACCGGTGTCGATGACGGCGAATTTCCCGTTCTTCAGCCGGGTGTGGCTCTGGCCGGACCGAAGAAGCCGTTGGATTTCAGCTACTGGAAAGGTCTCCCCGCCGCTGGCCGCAAAAACCACCCCCAGATCAAACCACTGCACCCCGGAGGATGTGATTTGGAACTGAGGCTCGATCCGTTCAACATTCTGCGCCTTACCTCGTTCCAGCCGCTCTTCCAAGTTCACTGTCCATTCGCGTTGAAGCCGGGAAAATTCCCGAGCGAAAAAGTCCAACACAGCCCCCTGCCCTGAGAGTTTGAATTTCCCCTGCGCGTCCGGCCCGGTGAATCCACAGCGCTGCAACCGTGCGAGCGCCGCACGCTCCGCCACGGCATCACGCGTGGAGTAACGCGTTGAAACGGCCGGATCCGGCAGCCAAACACTTTCCTCCGCCCCGGTCACTCCGAGTGTCAGGATACGGGTTCCGTAGGCGCACTGGAGCAGCGCACCCAGCTGCGCCAACCCTCCGGCCAACTCCAGCAGGAACCGGGGGGCCTGAGGCTCCAGAGTGAAATCCTCCAGTTTGAAGTCCGCCTCGACCCCGCCGGCAGCCTGCAATTGCGGCCACTGCTGTCCCAGAAAAAGCGGCACCTGAGAACGCGCAATGCGCACCGGCCCCCTCAGCACTTCCGCCATCCCGGGCATCAGCCCCAAGGGCTGCAGGGTGTTATTTTCCCACACCCAGTCTCCAATCCGGGTCAGCACAGGCAGCCGGCCCGCAAGCGACAAAACAATCTCACCACCGGACTCCAGCGTGGCGCGCAGCGGCAGCCTGCGCGGGGTCCGGGTGATGGCGACCTCCCCAGTCCTTCCCAAAGTGACGCGCTCATGACCGGCCAGCGCCGGCAGAAGCGCGGAAAAGGCTGCCGTCTCAAGCTGCAACAACGCCGGAGTCTCGCCGCCGGCTAAAACTTCGAAACCGTCAATCAGAGTGTTATCAACCGCAGAGAAATAAAACGTGCGGCCCCCAGGCAAGGCATTTAAAGGCGCACGCCCCCCCTCCCACTCCGCCTCCAACACAAGCATGACCCGCCCCCGCGCCAGGGCCTGATCAAAATTCGGAGGCAGGATTAGACAGAGTCTGGCCGCCTCGCCGGTATGACTGCGGCGCAGCGCGGGAGTTTTTTTGGGCGTCTGGCGGACCGGCTCAAGCGGAGCAATCCGCTGAGAGGACACAACCGCGGGTGCCGTACCGCGCAAGTGGTGTAGACCAACCGCCACCCCATGGGCGCAGATCTTGCCCCATTCCCGCGCATCCCGACAATTGCAGAGGTTTTCAATCTCAATGGCGCTCTTAATGACCATTGAGGCCCGGAACGATCCAGCACCGGTCTGAACCACACCGCGCAGCAGCGGAGGACCCCAATGGGAACTGAGAACCTGATCCTGCGCCAGAATGGCGCGGGCGTGTTTCATCACTTCCCAACCCGCAGCCTGACTGAGCAGGGATTCTGTTAATTCAACCGGCATGACCCTCACTATGAAGCATCCGCTGCAGAATGAGAACTCGGAAACACCTTAACTGCGGAGAACACCCCGGATTCAACCAGCGGGGAAAATCAACACCAACAACTGCCGGCCAAAGAACATCCAAATCAACGCACCCAAGGCGATATAGGGGCCATAGGGCAGGCGCGAGGACCATTCCCGACGGCGCGAAAGAATCAAGATCACGCCAACCACCGAGCCGATGATGGAACTGGACATCAGGGAAAAAAGGGTGGCTTGCCAGCCTAGAAATGCGCCGATCGCGCCCATGAATTTCACATCCCCGAAGCCCATCGCCTCGCGCGGCAGCACAATCTCCGCGCCCACCGCCTCAAGATGCGGAACCATCTCCGGATTGAACTCATCCTGGCCAATCCGCAATTTGTCCGGCGAGAGCCGGACCACCACATCCCGATAACCGCGGTCGATCAATTCCACCGTGCGGGCCCGGACCACCACCGCGTCGGATCGGCGATAGAACAACTCCTCATAGGGAATGACCTGGTCGGAAAAATGCACCGCCGTCTCGGTAAAAGTGATTTTGGTGTCCTGCGGCAAGCTTAACCGCTGCCGGCCAAAGAGCAGTTTTCCCAGCCGCAAAATCAGATAAACAATCCCCAACCCGACACCCAATCCGAGCGCGCTTTGAAAGAAAGCACTCCAGCGGGCCGTTTCATGATGCAGCTGTGGAAACAAAAAAGCGCAAACCAAACCCGCCGCCATACCACCAAAAGTTATCTCGTCAGGTATGATGAAATGCTCGAAATCGATGAACGTCGCCGCGATCATCCCCGCCAGGAAAAGGCAGTAGATCAGTGCCACCGCAACCGATTGGTGGCCAAACCACAACCAGCAGACCGAAAAGGTGACAGCAGTGAGCAGTTCGACCAGGAAATAACGGATGGCGATGGGGGCGCGACAATTCTTGCAGCGTCCCCGCAGGGCGACCCAAGTGATGAGCGGCAGGTTGAGATACCAAGGGATTGAATACTTGCAGTGGGGGCAGTGCGAGGGGGGTGACACGACGCTCTGGCCCAGAGGCAAGCGGTGGATGCAGACATTGAGGAAGCTGCCGACCATGCTGCCGAACACGAAGAGCACCAGCACCCAAAATCCGAAGGGCAGCGCCGCCCAGTTGCGCGCGTCCATTACCTGTTCAAAGCCCATAAATATTCGCTTCCAGCGCCGCCCTCATGACCGCCACCGGCGCAATTTGACCCGTCCACAACTCGAAGGCCGCCGCCCCCTGATAAAGCAGCATCCCCAGTCCGTTGGCCTTGCGGCACCCCGCCGCCTGCGCCGCTTGCAGCAAGGGAGTCAACGCCGGCCGATAGATCATATCAAACACCGCCCGCGCCTGCCGCACGGGAAAACGACCCTCATCCAGCGGCAGGCCGTCCGCCTCATTCAACCCCAAAGATGTCGCGTTCATCAGCAAATCCACGTCCCCGCTCGGATAGCCCAATTCCACCTTTAGCCCCGGATTGCGCCGCCGGATCTCATCCGCCAATCCAGCGGCCTTCGACCCCGTGCGGTTCACCAAAAACAACTCCGCAATGGGCTGCTCCGAGAGCTTGAGTGCCGCCACCCGCCCTGCCCCGCCCGCTCCGAGCAGCAACACGCGCGCCCCGCGCCAGTCCATCGCAAGATCCTCCGATGCCGCGCGTATGATCGCTTCGGCATCGGTGTTAAAACCGCAGGAACGGACCGATTCGGGCTGAGCCTCGCCAAACTGGTGCAAAGGCAGCCAGTTCCCCGAGCCGTCCCGTCCCTCGAAGCGGACCGTATTGACGGCGCCCCAGACTTCAGCCGCAGGATCCAAAACATCCATCATCCCCACCGCGAGCATTTTATGGGGCACGGTCAGATTCAGCCCGGCATAGCGCAGCGCCTTGGCCCCTTCGATGGCGGCACGCAGGTGGTCTGGGTGGACTTCAAACGCTCCGTAACACCAGTTCAGGCCCAAGGCCGCAAAGGCGGCATTGTGCATGGCAGGCGAGGCGGAATGTTTAATGGGTTGCCCCAGCACGGCGCAGAAGCGCGTAGTGGCATTGATCGGCATGACAGGTGACCCGGACACTCGCTGTTTATAGTCGGCCCGAGACCAAGTTCAAAGCGCAAAAAACCCGGGCTCAATGCCTTTGACAACGGCTGCACCGCCGCCGGACCCGAACACATCTGGCACCCCGTCAGGAAAACGGCTGCAAATCATCAGCTTCACTCCGGAAATCACACGCCGCCGGTTAATTCCAAACACAACGATCCAAAGGCCTAAAGCCAAAGATCATGATCGACGGAGATACGGGTCCATCAGGCAGCCGGCTTTAAATAATCCCAGTGTATAAAAAGGAAGGGGGCCTCCCGGCCCCCTGTCGGTTTCGCTGGAAACTTCAGTTTTAAGGCTGAAGCGGAAACCTTTGGAACACTAATAATAGGCTGCGTCCTCAGAAATGCAACCCTCTTCCACCAATTAAAATCGAAAACCGGGTCACTCCACCACGAACCAAGCCACACCCCTGGCAGACACCTCCACGGGGATTTTAACGTTATATCCACGATCCAGCTTGAAGGTTTTCGCGCGTCCATCAGAATCCCGCAGCCGGGCCGTGGTGGTTTTGCCTGTGTAATAAAGGGGAATCCTAAGAGTCCTGCGAACTGCGTTTTCCAGCGGATTATAAATCATCAGCAAGCCCTTCTCCCGCCCCGCCGGATTGACATGCAGCACATAATCGGCGCGTTTTTGAATCAATGACCTCAAGCGCAGTTTAATTACGCTACAAGGTCGGCGGGCATTGTTGTTGTTTTGTTTGTTTTTCGTGGGCCGGTTTTCTGCTTTTGGTTTTCTTCCCGGCGCCGGCGGCGCTGGGCA
>CAIQOK010000042.1 GCA_903873415.1 uncultured Verrucomicrobiota bacterium
GCCAAGGCGGTGGAGCACGGCTGGTCGCGCAACGTGCTGGCACTCCAGATCGAGGCGGGCCTGCACAGGCGGCAGGGCAGGGCGGTCACGAACTTCAAGGCCACGCTACCGCCGGCACAGTCCGACCTCGCCCAAGGCATCACGAAGGATCCCTACCTCTTCGATTTTCTGATGCTGCGGGACGACGCCAATGAACGGGCGGTGGAGGTCGGGCTGCTGGCGCACGTCGAAAAGTTCCTGCTGGAGCTGGGCGCGGGCTTTGCGCTCGTCGGCCGCCAGGTGCATCTCGAAGTGGGCGATCAGGATTTCTATCTCGACCTGCTGTTCTACCACCTGAAGTTGCGCTGCTTCGTGGTCATCGACCTGAAGGCGCGGGACTTCACGCCGGAGGCGGCCGGGAAGATGAACCCCGTGAGATACCAAACCCATGAGCGAGTTCTACTACGTTTACGTTCTCCGAAGTCTCAAAGACGGAAACCTCTATGTCGGCGCTACAGGCGATTTGCGATTGCGAGTTCAGCAACACGAGGCAGGCGACGTGCGATCCACAGCCCACCGTCGTCCTTTGGAATTGATTTACTACGAGGCGTGCCGGTCAAAACACGATGCCTTCATACGGGAGAAGTATCTGAAAACTGCGTGGGGCAAGCGTTATCTCAAGACGCGGCTCGCAAGTTATCTCACGGGGTGAACTTCTACCTGTCGGCGGTGGACGACCGGTTCCGGCAGGCGGGCGACCAGCCGTCCATCGGCCTCATCCTCTGCCGCAGCAACAACCGGGTGATCGCCGAATACGCCCTCCGCGACATGACGAAGCCGATCGGCGTGTCCGGCTACGTGACCAAGCTGGTGGATTCGCTGCCCAAGGCTCTCAAGGGCGCCGTGCCCAGCGTGGCGGAACTGGAAAAGGGCCTGGCACAGGAGTAGCCGATGAGCGCGCACGCTTACACCGAGGAGCAGCAAGCGCAGCGCATCCTCACCCGGCCTCTCCCAGGGGAGAGGTGAAAACTGCTTGACCAATAACTTGACCCACACTTGACCGACGAGTAGCATCCGCGCCATGAGCTACCAGCCACAATTCCAAATCACCCCGGCGTTGCTGGCGCGGGTGGAGGCCATCGCGGCGGTGCGCGAGCGCATCCAGAGCGCCACGGTGCAGGTGGCGTGGATTCCCGCGTTGCAGAAGGACACGCGGGCGCGGAACGCCCATTCCTCGACGGCCATCGAGGGCAATCCGCTCACGCTGGAGGAGGTGCGGCTGGTGGAGTCGCGCCCGGAGTTGCTGCCGGTGGCCTCGCGCGCCCGGCGCGAGGTGCTGAACTACTTCGCCGCGCTGCATCACGTCGAGAAACACGCGGCGAAGAAGCGGCTGACGCATGAGGACATGTTCAAACTTCACGCCATCATGGCCGGCGAGGTGATGGACCAGGGCGAGGCCGGCCGCTACCGGACGATGCGGGTGCGGGTCGGGCCGCATGTCCCGCCGCCGCCGGAGGATGTGTCGGGGCTGATGTTCGAGCTGCTGGAATGGTGGAACAAGAAGTCCCAGGTGCTGTCGCCGGTGTTGAGTTCGGCCATCGTGCATTACCAGTTCGAGGCGATTCATCCGTTCGCCGACGGCAACGGGCGCACTGGCCGCGCGCTGGCGTTGTGGGAGCTTTACCGGCGTGGGTTCGACACGCACCACATCTTCTCGGTGGACGAGTATTACTGGGAGGACCGCCCGCGCTACTATACGGCGTTGCAGGCCGTGCGGAAGCAGGGCGAGGACTTGACTTCGTGGCTGGAATACAGCGCGGAAGGTTTGCAGCAAACGTTGGAACGGGTCTGGCAGCGAGTGCAGCAACTCACCGCATCGAAGAGCGGCGTGAAGCTGGTGCTGCGTCCGAAGCAGGAGCAACTACTGCATCTGCTGCGGGCGCGCGGCAGTCTCAGCCCGCGCGAGGTCTGGGAAGGAATCGGCATTTCCAAACAGGGCGCGATGGATTTGCTGCGCCCGCTGGTGAAAGCCGGACTGGTGAAGCGCGTGGGCACGTTGAAAACCGGGCGTTACGTTTTGAAATGAGTGCGCACGCCTACACCGAAGATCAGCTTGTCGAGCAGCCTGCCATCGGGTTGTTCGCGGAGCTTGGCTGGACCACGGTGTCGGCGTTGGAGGAAACCTTCGGCGCGACCGGCACGCTGCTGCGCGAGACGAAGGGCGAGGTGGTGCTGGTCTCCCGGTTGCGCGCGGCGTTGGAGCGGTTGAATCCCGCACTTCCACCGGAAGCGATCTCTGCGGCGGAGGATGAGGTGACGAGGGATCGTTCCGCGATGTCGCCCGCGGCGGCGAACCGGGATATTTATCTACTGCTCAAAGACGAGGTGAAAGTGAGTTTGCCGGATCGCGAGCGCGGCGGGCAAAAGACGGAGCGCGTCCGCGTGATTGATTGGGAGCAGCCGGCGAACAATGATTTCCTGCTGGTCAGCCAGTTCAGCGTCACCGGCGCGCTCTACACCTGCCGGCCGGATTTGGTCGGCTTCGTCAACGGCCTGCCGCTAGTGGTCATCGAGTTGAAGAAACCCGGCGTGCCCGCGCGCGCGGCGTTCGACGAGAACCTGACGCACTACAAGGCGGAGATTCCGCAGCTCTTTTGGTTCAACGCGCTGCTCATCGCCTCGAACGGCACGGACAGCCGCGTCGGCTCGCTCACGGCGGATTGGGAGCGGTTCTTCGAGTGGAAACGCATCGAGCGCGAGGACGAGCCGCGCCGGGTGTCGCTGGAGGTGATGCTGCGCGGGACGTGCGACCGGACGCGCCTGCTCGACCTGGTGGAGAATTTCACCCTGTTCTCGGAGCACAAGGCCGGGCTGGTGAAAATCATCGGGCAGAATCATCAGTACCTCGGCGTGAACAACACCATCGCCTCGATGCTCGTAGCGCGGACGATGGGCCACGGGCGCGGCGGCGTGTTCTGGCAGACCCAGGGGTCGGGAAAATCCTATTCGATGGTGTTCTTCGCCCAGAAGGTGCTGCGCAAAGTGCCGGGCAACTGGACGTTCGTGATTGGCACCGACCGCGTGGAACTGGACGACCAGATTGCGACGACCTTCAAGGCCACCGGCGCGGTGAGCGAATCCGAGGGCGATCAGTGTCATGCCACCAGCGGCGCCCATCTGCGGGAACTGCTGCGCGGGAATCATCGCTATGTCTTTACACTCATCCACAAGTTCCAGACGCCGGAGATGCTCTGCGACCGGCCCGACGTGATTGTCCTGGCCGACGAGGCGCACCGCAGCCAATACGACACCCTGGCGCTAAACATGCGCGCCGCGCTGCCCAAGGCCATCTTCATCGCCTTCACCGGCACGCCGCTCATCGCGGGTGAGGAACGCACCAAGGAGGTGTTCGGCGATTACGTTTCCATCTACGACTTCCAGCAATCGGTGCAGGACGGCGCCACCGTGCCGCTCTTCTACGAGAACCGCACGCCGGAGTTGCAGCTCGTGAACCCGGACCTGAACGAGGACATCTACAACCTCATCGAGGCGGCGGAACTGGACCCCGAACAGGAAGCGAAACTCGAACGGGAGTTGAGCCGGCAATACCACATCCTCACCCGCGACGACCGGCTGGAGACGGTAGCGCAGGACATCGTGCGGCATTTCCTCGGGCGCGGCTTCGTCGGCAAGGCGATGGTGGTGTCCATCGACAAGGCCACGGCGCTCAAGATGCACGACAAGGTGCGGGAGCATTGGGCGGCGGAGTTGGCGCGGGTGCAGACCGAGCTGGGGCGGTATGACCTCGCGGCGGACCAACAGGCGGAACTGTCCAAACGTCTGGAGGTGCTCACGACCACGGACATGGCGCTCATCGTGTCGCCGGGCCAGAACGAGATTGAGCAGTTGAAGAAGCACGGCCTGGACATCGTGCCCCATCGCCGGCGGATGAACGATTCCCAGCCGCCGCTGGATGAGAAATTCAAGGACTCGGAAGACCCGCTGCGCATCGTGTTCCTGTGCGCCATGTGGCTGACCGGCTTCGACGCGCCGAGCTGTTCCACGGTGTATCTCGACAAGCCGATGCGGAATCACACGCTGATGCAGACCATCGCCCGGGCGAACCGCGTGTTCCCCGGCAAGCACAGCGGTATGATCGTGGATTATGCCAATGTCTTCGCCTCGCTGGAAAAGGCGCTGGCAATTTATGGGCCTGGTGGCGGGGGCGGTGGACCGGTAAAGAACAAAGCCAAATTGGTTGAGGATTTGCGTCGTGCGGTTGCAGGGGCGACTGCTTTTTGTGCCCAACACCAGGTCATCCTACCTGCAATCGAGCAGTTGCCTCATGGGAGTCTGGAGCTATTGCAGCGGATTGACGATGCCGTCAACGCCTTGATCTCACCTGACAAACTGCGGCGTGAATTTTTCGGTCACGAGCGAATCGTGAGCACGCTCTACGGCGCAGTGAAGCCTGATCCGGCGGCGCTGGAGTTTGCGGGGCGCGTTGCCACTCTGATCGCCATCGCTGATACCATCCGCGGGAAATTGAACCCGAATCCCGCGGACATCACGGAAGTCATGGGCGACATCGGTAGGTTGCTTGATGCGTCCATCACCGGAACGAGCATCCGGGAGCAGGGGCCGCCGGCACTGGATTTGTCCAAGATCAATTTCGAGGCTCTCGCCAAGCGTTTCAAGGAGTCAAAACAGAAGAACACCGACCTGGAAGTATTGAAGGCGGCAATCCGCGCAGAATTGGAGAAGCTCATTCGCCTCAACAAAACGCGGACAGATTTCTCAGAGAAGTTTGAAGCGTTGATTGAGACCTACAACAATGGAAGTCGGAACATAGAGGAGCTGTTCGACGAGCTGATGGCCCTGAGCCGCAACCTGAGCGAGGAGCAGCAACGCCACGTTCGCGAGAGCATGACCGAGGAGGAACTTGTCATCTTTGACATCCTGACGCGCCCCGCGCCGGAGTTGAGTGCGGACGAGCGTACTGAGGTAAAGAAGGTCTCCCGCGAATTGCTGAACAAACTCAAATTGCTGCTTGTTCTCAACTGGCGTCAGAAGTCTTCGGCGCGATCCCAGGTTAAGCTTGCCATTGAAGACGTGCTGGACACATTGCCCCCTGCTTACGATCGCCCGCTTTTTTCTCAAAAGTGCTCCGCCCTCTTCGAGCACGTTTACGAGGGATATCCCGAGCGGGATATGGGCGTCTATGCCGAAGCGGGATGATTGTGTCACCTAGCATATCAAAGCCAGCCGCTTGTGGGCTTCAAAACCAACCAACCTGAGGAGAGAACCGTCTTAAACTGCCTTGGGGACTCCGGCGTGGTCATGGTTGGGATCAGCACCCCCCGTGTGGCATGGCTGGGGAAACACGCTCGATTTGTTGTAAGTGCTTGATGTGGAAGGCTGGTAGCGCGTACGGGAATCGAACCCGTCTTTCAGCCTTGAGAAGGCCACGTCCTAGCCGATAGACGAACACGCCTGCCAGAGGTTTTTATACTAGGATGGCAGGAC
>CAIQOK010000043.1 GCA_903873415.1 uncultured Verrucomicrobiota bacterium
CGCAGCAGGAGGTCGGACAAGGTAAATGCGCCATCGGTGAAGGTGGAGATACGCACCTCATCCAGCCAGCCGTTGCACTGACGGTTGCCCGACCCCCCGATCGATCCGCTGTTGGGCGGGAACGCAAAGCCCGGCGCGGTGGGATCGGTGGGATAATTGCCGATGTTTTTCGTGCCGGCATTGTCGGTGCCCATGCTGGGACGGTCCGTGAACTCAACCGGTAACACATCATAAGGCGCTTTCAGGATGCCGGGCTGATAGCATCGGGAGGCATTCGTCACACCGCACGCCACGCCGTCCACATACAACGTCACCGTGCCAACCTCACCGGGATAAAACGCCGGGCACTGGGGCGGCAACGCGGCCGTGTCGTCACGCACCACCGCCATGTGCGTCCATTTCTTGCGGTTGGGTGTCTGAATCACAACGTTGGTCCCAAGCTGAAAACTCCAACTCAGCCCGTTGGTATCCCTATACCACGGAATACCCCCAGGATAACTCGAATTGATTGATACTCCGGCCGAGTTGGTCGTCACATGACACACATTGGCCGAGTCGGGGCCCATCATGAAACACTGCAGTTCGACCGTCCCGTCCCAGTGGGTGCCGGCGACATCATTGGAGGCAACCAGCCAGAATTGCGGACCCCAATTCGTGCAGACACCCGTGAAATTGTTCCCCGCCATTTCCAGAACGCAGGCCTGGTCCCGATCCCCTTTCTCTATGCCGCTGCCTGCGGGCAGGAACCAGCATTCCATGATCCAGTTCTTATTGGTCTTGATGTCCCAAGCGACGCGGGGTGCCCCATAAAGCGGCCCGGGAAGATTGGTGAGGTTCAAGGAATAATAGCCCCCGTTGTTGGGCGCGGCCATATGCTGCTTGGCCGATTGCGAACTGAAAATCCGGTTCGGGCCCAGCGGTCCGCCTGCGGCGATGTTCGTGACAGCGGCAGAGTTGCCCGGATAAATGGCCGAGTTTTCGAAGCTGCCAAACATATGAAAGTTATTCGTTGTGGAATCATACATGTAGGATAGGAACGCGGTGTTTGCCTCGCCCCCGCGCCACCAGCCATAAGGAGTGACCGCCGCGCCGGCCTCAAACACGCCGCCGGCAAACGCCGCAGCCAGCAGAGTCAAAATCATCCTTATTGTTTTTATAAGCGACACGCCAGACCGACCGGTCCGGACTAGGGTTGGGTAGTGTGGATTGTTCATTTTCATATCGGGAGGTGTTACCTGTATTTTGTTTTTTGCATTCTCCTGTTTAGCTGAAAAAATCTGGCACCGCCTCGGCCCTGCGCACCCGGGCCACTCTTCCCGGCCACGCATCCTGCGCCGGGTGCCTGTTTACTCCTGAGCCAGCCATTCAAAGCTCATGCCCTTACACCGGGAGCGTTGACATTCCCCATCCAGAACAAGGCGCGTCGAAACGGCATCATGCGGCGATCACTCACGTCCCGGGTTGCCGTCTGAAGCGGGCTTACGGCTGATCCGGGATATGCTGTAAAAGACTTGCCTGCCTTCTCATATGTTTTGGGATATCCTCGGAAGGCGGTTTTCCTAACACCGGCCGAACCGCTCCTTTCAGAGGACAACTATACACTGGACGAGCGCTGCGGCTATGCCGGTTTGGGACGTAGTCATACGCTTTTGGGCAGGACCAAGCGCAAAGCGACAAGGATAAGGGGAGAGACCGGCTCAGATTCGCGCGATCTCTTCTTCCTGCTCGCTCCTCTGGAAGCGCCAGAGGAGCGGCACAGCAGGCAGAGGTCGGAAGTCAGTTGGCAGTGGGCGGCGCGCCTTATACTGACGCCTTGGCTCTGGCCCCTCGTTAGTCAAGCTCCAGCGGAGCGGCCTGTCTATAGCCAATCACGGCCTCCTCATCCCGTCCCTCTCCCCGCCCGGCGGGGAGAGGGCGGCCGCAGGCCGGGTGAGGAGTCATTCGCAGAGACATCCCCCGTGCCGCCCCTACGGGGCTCGGGATTTATTTTAGGACGCCTTTCTATAGACATGCCGCGCCTCCGGCGCTTGGAAGTCAAAGCCTCCACCCACCTGTGGCGCACGACGTAAGGAGTGCCTCCAGTCCACCAGCCCTCGCGGCACGAACTTTCTGTAGACAGACCGCTCCGACGATACCGCGCCCCTGGCGCTTGAAGGGCAAGGCATCTGAGCCGTCCCTCACCCGGATGGTTCATAGGACGGTGGAAAAAAGCATCTCTCAAAACCCTTTTGTTTTCCCGTGGTTCGCGTGGTTCGCGGTCTCAATTGATTCGCCCTTTACCCTTCGGCCAAGCTCCAGCGGAGCAACCTGTCTATAGCCAACCGCGGCCTCCTCATCCCGTCCCTCTCCACGCCAGGCGGGGAGAGGGTGGCCGCAGGCCGGGTGAGGGCCGATTCGCAGACAGAACGCCTGTGCCGCGCCTTCGGTGCTTGGCCCTTACCGCTTACCGCTTGGCCCGGCGGCCATAGGGCATTGGCCTAGCTCCTTGATCCTTCAGCGCTCAGTCCCGTCTTACTTCTTGTGAAGTTTCGCACTCAGTTGTGCCGCCAAAGCAGCCGCCCGCTGAATCTGTTCCGGCTTCATCTCCTTCTCCAGTTGAACAATCGCATCCTTCGCGCTCATGTCCCCGCTGTCCAGCGCCACGGTCCACCAAGCATGGGCCAGAACAGTGTCCTTGGCTGTGCCGGTGCCGCTGGCATAGACAAAACCGAGTTTGATCTGGGCTCCCACATTGTTCTGCTCGGCGGACTTGCGGAAAAGTTCCGCGGCCTTCGGTTCGTCCTTGGGCATCCCCTTACCCTGAATGCAGAGAACGCCCAAGTCATGCTGGGCCTCAGCCACATTCTGGTCGGCCGCCTTCTGCAGCCAGCGGATGGCTTCCGCCTCGTCCTGGGCCACGCCTGTGCCGGATATATAGGCGGCTCCAAGATTGTATTGCGCTTGGGGATGGTTCTGATCCGCCGCCTTGCGAAGCCACTTGACGGCCTCGATGTAATCCTTGATGACTCCTTTCCCCTCGATATAGCTGAAGCCGAGCTCGGCTTGGGCGTTGGCACTGCCATGCTCGGCTTGGATCCGGGTTTTCTGAAATCGGGTTTCAGCCGTTTCGGGAGGTTCAGGCGGTTTGTTGCACCCGGTCAGCAATGCGCAAACCAAGGCGGTTCCGGCAGCAAAAAAGACGCGTGATTTCATCGAACTGAGGCTACTTAGCCGCCCGCCGATCGTCAAGCGACCGGGTGCGATCGGCCCGCGGTCCACGCACGCTGCCGCGATTCGTTGACACTCTTATACCTCCTGTTAAAATTTGCTGATTCATGAGTCGTATCGACAAACAGACGCCGTCACCCCGAGCCCAGTCCGGCCACCGCGACTCGCTTAAGGGGCAATCCCCTTCGCTAAAGCAGCAGCCTTCTGGCAACCAAGGCAAACGCCCTGACTCATCACCCACGCCCTCGCCCAACGCGATCCTCTCGCCAGCCATCGATTTTCTGTGCTGCGGCGGGATCTCGATCGCCGCCGTGATTGCCATCTTTGTTTATGCCTTCTTCAATCCGAAGAGCGAGTTTCTGACTCAGGGCATTGGCCTGATCTGGGTCGGCGTTCTCGGCACGCTGTTCAACGCCCCCCATTTCATGGCGTCCTACCCCCTGCTCTACGGAAAACGCACCCAAATCACCGAACACCGACTGGCCTCCACCTATGTGCCCTTGATTCTTCTGGGTATAATCCTCTGCGCCTTTCTCACCCCGGGACCCGATGCCACTTACCCGCGGGTGAACACGACGGTGCTCGAGGTGATGACCATTATAGGCCCCATCCTGCTGGCTTGGCATTACACGGGTCAGGCTTGGGGCATGACAGGGGCGTTTGCCTACATACGAGGGATCCGAATGGACCGGCTGGAGCGCTCACTTGTGCGCTGTGGTTATTACGCGCTTCTGGTGTGGCATGTATTGTGGACCTGCCTGTATTTTCTGAAAAGACCCGAGTCCAACATAGCCAAAAACTTTGTCAGCCTGATCCCCAAATTCAACACGGCTTACAACATTTGGTCTGCGATCGTGCTTTTGACAATCCCGGTTGGAATCGCGGGCTTCATCCGCATCCGCCGGCGCACCGGAATCACCCCTTCCCTGCGCTGCTATTCCCCGTGGGTGGCTATTTATCTTTGGTACACCCTGATCTGGGCTTATCCGGGGATGTTTGCCCTGTTACAAATCTTTCATGCGCTTCAATACCTTGTTTTCCCGCTGCGCGTCGAGGCGAACCAATATTCCGCAAAGCGCAAGCGCAGCGGCGTCAAACAATTCCTTCACGGCACGGGCTATTACCTCGCGCTGGTGGTTGTCGGCGTTGTCGTGTTTGAGCTACTCCCCGATGTAACCTTGATTTGGGGTGACAAAGAACATCTGAAAGACCTAGTGGCCGTCACCTCGGCCGTCACAGCCTCCTTTGTAAACATTCACCATTATTTCATCGACGGTGCGATCTGGAAGATTCGCAACCCCCAAGTCCGACGGGATTTGTTCGCCCATCTCAAGTTGGCGACCTGAGGCGTGGCCGAAAACTGAAGCCAAGCGCCAAGCGCGAGGCGGACCGCCTGGATCCGCACGATCTATTTTTCCTGCCTCCTGCTCTTCAAGCTCCAGAGGAGCGGCACAGCAGGCAGAGGTCGGAAGTCAGTTGGCAGTGGGCGGCGCGCCTTATACTGACGCCTCGGCTCTGGTCCCTTTTTAGTCAAGCTCCAGCGGAGCGACCTGTCTATAGCAACCGCGACCTCCTCATCCCGTCCCTCTCCCCGCCCGGCGGGGAGAGGGCGGCCGCAGGCCGGGTGAGGGGTCATTCGCAGAGACATCCCTCGTGCCGCCCCTACGGGGCTGGGGATTTATTTTAGGAAGCCCTTCTAAAGACATGCCGCGCTTACGGCGCTTCGAAATCAAAGCCTCTACCCTCTTGTGGCGCACGACGTCAGGAGTGCCTCCACTCCACCAGCCCTCCCGGCACGAATACTTTCTGTAGACAGGCCGCGCCGACGATACCGCGCCTCTGGCGCTTGAAGGGAAAGACATCTGAAACGTGCCTCACCCGGATGGGTTCATAGGACGGTGGAAAAACACATCTCTCAAAACCCTTTTGTTTTCCCGTGGTTCGCGTGGTTCGCGGTCTTAATTGCTTTACCCTTCGCCCCTGTCGCTCGGCGCCCCCGGGATCGCCTCCATACGTCGGCGGCCACAAGGGGCATTGCCGGCATTGGCGCGCCGGACAAGCCACTCTTTGAGTTCTGCTCGCTGCTGCTTCAGGTTTACGCTTTTCGTTGGATGCGAACAAAAAAACCGCCGGGAATTTCTTCCCGGCGGTCGTGCATCCAAAGGATCTCAGGGCTAAACCCCGATCCCCATTATCTTATCCAGCTTATTGCTGGAATTTGTAGAACACCTGAGGCGTGCTAGGAGAAGGCGTGATCGTCAGCGGGCTGGTCTGCACACCGAGCGCAGTCCAGTTGATCAGATCTGAGGATTGGAAGACCCGTCCTGTCCCAGTCCAGTTCAGGATGACCTTGCCACTGGCCGTTGTTGTGGCAGTGAACTGGGGTGAGCTGACATACGCCGAGAGGAACTTGCCATCGATGGGTGTCAGATTTGCGGGCGTCACATTCCATGCGCCGTTCAACCCGTCCGTATAACCGGCACCGTCGGCGCCGATATAGAGCCAAGCCACTTGCATCATGTCATTGCCGCCAGAATTCACCCCTTGCACCTGGATGAAGTAGGGCTGTCCGGCCGTGAGAGGACCGATCGTGACCGGTGTGCTGAGAGCAAAGCTCGTGTTACCGCTGAGCGCCTGGTTCACCAATGTGGCCCCAGCCGGATCCGCACCAGCCGTGTTCATGAACAACTGGCAGGAGGCGCCGGAGAAGTCATTGTCATTTGCTTCGACAAAGAACTGGTAGTAACCCGAGTTGGTCGGCGTGATCCACGCCGTGATGGTGTGGAAGTAGGAGTTGCCATAGCCGGGACCGCCGGGGTTGCCACCG
>CAIQOK010000044.1 GCA_903873415.1 uncultured Verrucomicrobiota bacterium
CGCGCCGATGTTCTCGGCTTCGGGGCGGTTGAGCAGGTAATCGAACCGCGCCTCGGCGGGCAGGTAGAGGATGCCCTCGGCGTGATAGGCGGCGGGTTCATCAACGCGGCTGCCACGGCGGGCGGAGGCGCTGGCTTTCTCCAACTTGGCGCGCTGGGCGGCGAAGCGGACTTCGGCGAACCGCAGGAAGATGAGGCCGAGGACGGGCGCGGAGTATTCCTGGGATTTGAGGCCGGAGTTGGCGCGGAACTGGTCGGCGGCGTCCCACAGGCGCTTTTCCAGGGCGGCGTTGTCAGTGTCCTTTTCGGATGGAGCGATCCAGATCATGCAGTATTCAGTATAGTGTTGTAGCCTTCACAATTTATTAATAATACTCGCAGCCGTGCTGCAATAGATGTCCTCAATATCCTTTCGAACCGGTATTGATCTGCCGTCACTTTCCAGAGGACGTCGTCGATGTTTTTGAGGGCTTTTTCGAACATGGAATCAGGATGAAAGGGGGTTGGCGCGCATCGACTTGGGTTTGCTTCTCGGCATGGAAGTAATGAACACATCCGGATGAGGCCTGGCAATACAAAAGAGGGAGGACTACCGGGTTTTTGAACTCACAAACCAAAACGTGGCAACTAAGTCGGCAAAAGCTCAAGGCCGATCCCCTTGGTCCATCGCTGTGCTGCGCTGTTCAGCTTTTTCTTGTCAGTATTATCATCCAAAAGATGCATCCGCTGGTGACAGTTTGGGCACAGGGCCACGGTATTAAGAACCGTGTCATCACCACCTCGGGCAAGCGACACAATGTGGTGGGTCTCCAGATAAGGCTCGCCCTTTGAATTTGAAAACGGCGCAGGTCTCTCGCAAAGCTCACAAATCCCTCGAGCCCGCTGCTTGGCATAGAGTGAAACATATGGGTTCCTCTCATGCTGGGTTGAGGTGACTTTATCCAACGGGCAGACCGGACTATGCGCAGTGAACAGGGTCTGCCGGTTGGACACATCCGCTCAGAGGGATTTTAAAAACGCAGGAGCGGGTTTTGTGCCCGTTGCTCCTTCAGGCTTCTAGTTTCAGCCCTATTCCAATAGAAAATTGCGCTACTACAGGCCACCCTTGGCGCTTCGCACTTTGCTTCTATCCCCCCCCCGGGAGCGCTTCCTTGCGTCGGCGGTCACAGGGGATTGACGCGGGAGCTCTGCCGATCTATGAGCCATGTTCTTTGATCCTGCAGGCCTCAGCCTTGTCTTCGAATCTCCAGCGGAGCGGCCTGCCCCCTGTGGCGCCAAGCACAAGAGTGCAAGACTCATCTTCTTTCAACTCTTCCTTCAAAGGCCCGGTTCTGGAAGATGTGTAGCAATCTAATCCGGGACAGCTCAAAATTCGGCCTCCTGAACAGAGGCTTTGATTCTCCCGTGCCCCATGGTGGCGGCCGGCTACTTAGCTCTACTTGGCGTCTCGGGTTTTCTCTATTTCCGCCCGGTGCGCCGCGGCCCGAGTCTGAATAGCCTCGCGCCGTGAATCAGTGAGCCGGGCGAGGTTTTTGAGCTGCATACCCATTCGCGGGTTCTTTGCCAGCAACGCCTCATGACGCATCAGGAAGTCCCAGTAGAGGGTTGTGAATGGACAGGCTTTTGCGCCGGTCGCCTCCGCCGGGTCGTAGCAGCAGCCCTTGCAATGGTTGCTCATGCGCTGGATGTATTTTCCGCTGGCGACATAAGGCTTGCTGGCCATAAGGCCCCCGTCGCCATACTGGCTCATCCCCAGGGTGTTCGGCAGCTCCACCCACTCCACCGCATCCACGTAGACGCTCAAATACCACTGATGCACCTGCTGCGGATTCACTCCGGAAAGGAGAGCATAGAGTCCTGTGACCATCAGTCTCTGAATGTGGTGGGCATAGCCGTGTTGAAGGGTTTGTTGGAGAGCGTCGCGCAGGCAGGCCATATCGGTTTGCCCTGTCCAGTAGAAGTCGGGCAGGGCGCCTCTGGCATCCAGGGCATTTCCCTCCAAATACCCGGGCATCTGGGTCCAGTAAATGCCCCGCACATATTCGCGCCAGCCCAGAATCTGACGTATGAAACCTTCGACGGCAGAGAGGGGCGCCTTTCCCTGCCGGTAAGCGGCTTCGGCCGCCTGAACCACCTCGCGCGGATTGAGCAGCTTTAGGTTCAGTGCGCAGGCCAGATGCGAATGATAAAGCCAAACTTCGCCCTCCCACAGGGCATCCTGATACTTGCCAAACTGCGGCAGACGTTCGCGAACGAAGGATTCAAGGGCCACCAGAGCTTGATCCCGCGTCACCGGCCACCCAAAAGTTTGGATGCCACCGGGGTGCTCGGCAAAGCGCGAGTTCACCAGCTCCATGACCTGAGTGGTGATGGCATCGGGAGCAAAGCGCGATGGCATCGGCACCGTGCCGGGACCTTTTGGGCCGAAGGATTCGCGGTTGTCGGCATCGAAATTCCATTCGCCCCCTTCCGGTTCTGTGCCGTTCATCAGCACTCCGGTTTTGAGTCGAAGTTCGCGATACCAATATTCGAGCCGGATTTGTTTGCGGCCTTTGGCGTGGTCGGCGAAATCCTGCACGCTGGTGAAAAAATGGCGGTCATCGCGGATTTCCAGCGGCAGTTGCGCCGCCTTTGCCACGGCGCGCAGGCTTTGTAAAACCCGCCAGTCGCCCGGCGCAGTCATCACCAGCCCTGCCGGATTGAAGAGCTTGAGAGCCCGCTGAAGTTCTCCCGCCAGTGTGCCTGTGTTGCCCTCGTCATCCAACCGCACGTAGTGGAGCGGGCGCTCTGCTTTGCGGAGGTCTTCTGCAAAGTGTCGCATTGCGCTCAGGAAAACCGCAATCCGCTGCTTGGATGACCAGACATGGGTTGATTCTTCGGATACTTCGGCCATCCAGACCCGGTCCTGTGTGGAATCAAAGCCATCAAAGGCGGCGGCCGAGGCGTCGAGCTGGTCGCCCAAAACGAGGACCAGATTGCGGACCGGCGATTGAACCGCATTCTGTGGGGTGGGCTTCATACATTTCCACTGGTGGCTGATTTTAGCGAAACGGGTTTGGACTGGTTTGATTTTTCAGTTTGGCAGGGCTGGCAGTTCGCTGCCCGCGACCCAACCAGATCGGCTCGAACCAGATTGCGACAAGTCCGGCCACCTGCAACATCTGCAAGACAGTAGGAAAATATTCCCACCGAGCCACGCTAAAAAAATCACTCGGGACGATTTTAACCTGAACATTCCGCGCCATGTAAATACCTTCGAGCCAGCAAAGCCGGTGAAACTCAAGGGGGGTACAAAAGAAGATTGAGGGTCTGGAAAACAAACTGACCGGCGTGCGCAAGCTGATGGCTGGTTATTTGACGGAACTGAACCTCGCCTGAAAATTTATGAACGATCAACTGCCCGTCCCCGCCGCCCAGAAGACCTTTGAACGCATCAAGCGCACCAGCGCCGAGAGCAATGAATTATGATCCGTCCGCGAACTGGCGCGGCTGCTGAATATACGGACTTCCGCAATCTCATCACCGTCATTGCCAAAGGCAAAAGACCCAGTCCACAGTCAGGCCGTATCCGGTCTTGTATAAAGGTGAAAGCAGGTAAAAAAGATTTTTTGATTGACTTATAGATTCCAATACTTAGGCTAAACCAATCGCTCCCCACTATTTATGAACAGAGGTTTCATCTTTGCTGTGATACTGGCGACAGGTGGCTTTGCCATTGGCTACGGAATAGGTCACAGACATATCAGCCTTGGGCAACGGCTGCCGGCTGACGGGGCCGCTGTGCCTGCAATAAAAGTGGATACCTCTGCGGCCTCTTCGAACAACACTGCCGCAATCCAGTCCGACAGATCCCCGGATCCCGTCAAACTTTCGCCGGCCGAACTAGAGTCGAAGATCCGGGCGATAAAAACCGGGGACCGGCGCGGCGGATTCGCGTTTGCAAAAATTCTCGATCTTGTGGACGCCTCGGATTTCGCCAGGGTTCTGGAGGTTGTGAGGAGGAATCCCTCGAAAAGCCGGCGCATCGAGTTCAGCTACGCTGTTTTTTCCCGCTGGGGGGAAACGGATCCACATGCAGGGGTGGCCAATGCCATGAATCTGGCCAACAAACAGGAGCGGATCTCTGCCTTGAGCGCGGTGGTTGGATCATGGGTAGGCAAGGATTCGCAGGCCGCTGTGGGCTGGGTGCAACAGCTTCCTGCCGGCACTGAGCGGAATCAGGTGCTGAATTCCCTTCTCGGTTCGCTGGCGAGTGTCGATCCACAGGCCGCTTTTACTCTCTCCCAATCTTCTGGCCCCGAGGCGCGTCGGTCCTTCTACGCTTTGTTTTATACTTGGGCGGATAGGGATCCCTACACCGCGGTTTCCAAGGCGGCGGAATTGACGGGGCAGCAGCGGTCGCAGGCCTTTCAAGCCATTGCTTCCACTTGGGCGGCAAAGGATCCGCAGTCGGCTCTGCTCTGGGCTAATCAATTGCCCAACGGTATGGAGAAGCGAACTACCGTCGGCTCCATCATTTCCGTGTGGGCGCAAACGGATCCAACCGGGGCGATGGTTTGGGTCCGGGACCTTCCGGAGGGGGCCGCCAAACAGGCCGCGATGAGCAACCTGGGCGTTCAGTGGGCGCAGTCCGACGCCAAGGCAGCTCTGGCCTTTGCGCAAACCCTGACTGCGGGAACCTCTAAGAGCCTGTCTGAAAAGTCATGATCGTCCAGCAATCAAGCGAGTCTGCGGAGTTGGATTCGTATCATTGCAATATATACCAAAGCCTCTGCGCTGGAGTCCGTGGTCTCGTAATCGCGCACCAGTCGCCGCTGGCAC
>CAIQOK010000045.1 GCA_903873415.1 uncultured Verrucomicrobiota bacterium
GTCGAGGTGCGGGTGGAGGAGCTGGTATGAGAGGATCGCACTAATTGGACCTCGGCGAGACGGATGGATTTGGAGTTCATCCCGCAAAGTCTGCCAGCCCCTGCTCACTCCGCATAGATGGGTTTGCCGGGCGGATACACTTCAATTGCGGAGATTAGATTAATCCTGGCCTTGAATGTCTGCAGGGGGAATAGAATGAGCCTCCTCACGTCGGCTGCTACGCATTCGGGCAGGGCGCCGATTATTTGGCTTGGTCCAAGTGCCAAAGCGGGATTTCGGGCCGGTCGAAAATGCTTGGAGAGAAAACCATGAGCCCCGGCGATGCGTCACTGTCACTAGTGCACCTGAACACCAAAGGCTAAGAGCGGTGCGGATTATCCGTGCCGCGTGGCCGCGGCGTGCTGCGGTCCAAGGATGGCTGTTCTAAGTACAGAGTTTCGAGCCTGCCCATTGCGCCAGGCTTCTGCAAATCCGGCCTGACAGACTGAAGACAGATTTGTAAAAAAATCTACCGTTGCTGTTGAAATGTCTCCTCCAGAGTGCCTCGTTCGGTGCGCAGGGCGACCCCGGGCTGGATATGATGCCGATCGAACCAGCCCTGAGAGGTTTCAAGCGCGTATCGGATGTTTTCTGAGGCGGCAACCACGGGGTTGGTATCGAAGGAATTCAGGGGATGAATTTCCCGGATCACTCCTTCGGGGTCGATGTAGGCGACAGAGAGAGGAAGCGGACAATTTTTCATCCAAAAAGAGGCGCGTTGCGGATAGGGGAGAGCGAAGAGCATGGCATCGTTTTCAGCCATGTGGGTGCGGAACATCATTCCGGTGCGCTCCTGTTCCGGCGTGAGTGCGATTTCAGCTGTCAATTCCTCGGGACCGAGCCAGACCTTGAGCGTAGAGAGGCGGGGCTGGGCCTGGGTTGGCTCCGTGGGATCACCAACCGGTGCGGAGGTTATCTCGTGCTTAGTGCACCCGGTCAAAGAGAGCAGTCCGGCCAGCACAGCCAAGAAAACATTGGGCAGCTTCATGGCTGCAGTTTGGGCGCGATGCCGGCGGTTTTCAATCCTGAGTTTACATGGCGGCCGGTCGCGGTCAAAAAAAACGGGGCTGGAATTACTTCCAGCCCCGAAGGAGGTTCAGGTCAGAGTCCTGAAGGAGGGATTAGTAATCCATTCCGCCCATACCGCCGTGTCCGCCGCCACCCGGGGCCGGGGCCGGTTTGTCCTTCTCGGGCAACTCGGTGATCAGGCACTCGGTGGTGAGCAGCAGACCGGCGATGGAGGCCGCGTTCTGCAGCGCGCTGCGGGTGACCTTCTTCGGGTCAACCACGCCGGCTTTGACGAGGTCTTCGTAGCTGCCGGTGGCAGCGTTGAATCCTTCATTGCCCTTGCGCTTCTTGATTTCCATGACGACAACGGAGCCTTCGTAGCCACCGTTCATCGCGAGGTATTTGGCCGGATACTCAATGGCGCGCTTGATGATGTCGACGCCGATCTGTTCGTCATCATTGGCACCCTTGACGGCTTCGATTGCAGCCACGCAGCGCAGGAGCGCCACGCCACCACCGGCCACAATGCCTTCTTCGACGGCGGCACGGGTTGCGTGCAGCGCGTCTTCGACACGGGCTTTCTTTTCCTTCATTTCGCTCTCGGTGGCGGCACCGACATTGATGACGGCCACGCCCCCGGCGAGCTTGGCCAAGCGTTCCTGGAGTTTTTCACGATCGTAGTCCGAGGTGGTCTCTTCGATCTGGCGGCGGATCTGGTTGACGCGGCCTTGGATCTCGGAGGACTTGCCGGAACCTTCGACGATGGTGGTGTTTTCCTTGTCGATGACAACGCTCTTGGCGCGGCCGAGGTCTTCTAGGCCGATGCTCTCAAGCTTGATGCCAAGGTCTTCGGTGATGCACTTGCCGCCGGTGAGAATAGCAATGTCTTCCATCATTGCTTTGCGGCGGTCGCCGAAGCCGGGGGCCTTGACGGCCGCGACATTCAGGGTGCCACGCAGCTTGTTGACCACGAGGGTGGCCAAGGCTTCGCCTTCGACTTCTTCGGCGATGATCAGCAGGGGTTTGCCGAGCTTGGCGACCTTTTCGAGAATGGGGAGCAAATCCTTGAGGTTGCTGATCTTCTTCTCGTAGTTCAGGATATAAGCGTCCTCGAGTTTGACTTCCATCGTCTCGGCGTTCGTGACGAAGTAAGGCGAGAGATAGCCCTTGTCAAACTGCATGCCTTCGACCACGTCGAGAGTCGTCTCGATGGACTTGGCTTCTTCCACGGTGATAGTGCCGTCCTTGCCGACCTTATCCATCGCGTCGGCGATGATTTCGCCGATGGTGGTGTCCCAGTTGGCGGAGACAGTGGCGACCTGCTTGATTTCCTCTTTGTCTTTGACCTTCTTAGCAATCTTGTCGAGGTGGGCGACAGCGGCTTCAACGGCCTTATTGATGCCGCGCTGGATGCCGATCGGGTTTGCACCGGAGGTGACATGCTTGAGGCCTTCGCGGAAAATCGCTTCGGCCAGGACGGTCGCCGTGGTGGTGCCGTCGCCGGCGTTGTCGCTGGTCTTGCTGGCGACTTCGCGCACCATCTGAGCGCCCATGTTTTCATAGGGGTCTTCGAGCTCGATTTCCTTGGCCACAGACACACCGTCTTTGGTGACGGTGGGGGAGCCGAATTTTTTATCGAGCACGACGTTGCGGCCCTTGGGTCCGAGGGTGGCGGTGACGGCGCGGGAGAGTTTGGTAACGCCCCGCAGGAGAGCCTGACGAGCGGCTTCGTCGAAGAGTAATTGTTTTGCTGCCATAATAATATTATCTTGTTTGTTCTAGGTTGGGTTGGGGTTATTCGAGGACCGCGAGGATGTCGTCCGAGCTGAGGATTTTGTATTCCTTGCCGTCGAGCTTGATCTCGGTGCCGCCGTATTTGCTGCACAGGATGCGGTCGCCTTTTTTGACTTCGAAGGGGACTTTCTTGCCGTTGTCATCGGTTTTGCCGGTGCCCAGCGCCACAACGATGCTTTCCATCGGCTTCTCTTTTGCGGTATCGGGGATGATGATCCCGCCCTTTTTGGTTTCCTTCTCTTCGACGGCTTCCACGAGGATGCGGTCACCGAGCGGTTTGACGTTTAGTGCCATAGTTTGCTTTGTATTTGGTTTGGTTTTTACTGCTAATTAACTCCCGCCGCCCGAGCGGAGGGAAAAGGATGATTTGTTCCGGCCCGGCGCGGGCGCCTGGGCGCGGTGGTTTTCAGCTCTTCTTTTCGTCCACGACCTCGGCGTCGATGATGGGGCCTTCATCTTTGCCGCCCTTCTTCTCCTGGGTTTTTGGGCCACCGTCCGACTCCTGGGACTTCTCGGCCTGAGCCTTTTCCGCTCCCGCCTTGTAGAGGTCCGCGCTGACGGCCTGCCAGATTTCGTTGAGCTTCTCGCTGGCGGACTTGATCGCTGCGGCGTCGCTGCCTTTGAGCGCGTTCTTCACCTCGCCGGCGGCCTGCTCAAGCTTGGATTTGGAATCTCCCGACAACTTGTCGGCATTGTCCTTGATCAGCTTCTCGGTGCGATAGACGGCATTGTCCGCTTCGTTGCGTGTTTCCACTTCCTCGCGCTGCTTCTTGTCGTCTTCCGCGTGGGCCTCGGCGTCCTTGCGCATCTTTTCCACCTCGTCCTTGGACAAACCGCTGCTTGCAGTGATGGTGATTTTCTGCTCCTTGCCGGTGCCCAGATCCTTCGCTCCAACATGCAGAATGCCGTTGGCGTCGATGTCAAAGGTCACCTCAACCTGGGGGACGCCGCGGGGTGCCGGAGGAATGTCGGTGAGATGGAATTTACCGATTGTTTTATTGTCGCGGGCAAATTGGCGCTCGCCTTGCAGAACGTGAATTTCCACGCCGGGTTGGTTGTCCGAGGCGGTGGAGAAAATCTCCGACTTGCGAGAGGGAATAGTGGTGTTGCGCTCGATCAAGCGGGTGAACACGCCACCAAGAGTCTCGATACCAAGAGAAAGCGGGGTCACATCAAGCAGGAGCACATCTTTGACCTCGCCCTTAAGAACGCCGCCTTGGATGCCGGCGCCGATGGCGACGACCTCATCCGGATTGACGCCCTGATGCGGCGGTTTGTTGACGAGAGTATGGGCGGTTTCAACCACGCGGGGCATGCGGGTCATGCCGCCGACCAGGACCAGCTCGTCAATCTTGGAAGCGTCGAAACCGGCGTCCTGAAGGCAGGATTTGACGGGTTTGATCGTGCGCTCAAAGAGATCGTCGCAGAGCTGTTCCATCCGCGAGCGTGAGAGGGATTTCTGGATGTGCTTCGGACCGCTGGCGTCCGCGGTGATGAAGGGCAGATTAATGTCGTATTGCTGGGAGCTGGAGAGGGCGATCTTAGCCTTTTCCGCCTCTTCCTTGATGCGCTGGAGGGCATCGGGCTGCTTGCGCAAGTCCATGCCGGATTCTTTCTTAAACTCCTCAAGAATCCAGTCCATCAGACGATTGTCCCAGTCGTCGCCGCCCAAGTGCGTGTCGCCATTGGTGGCTTTGACCTCGAAGACCCCGTCCCCGATTTCCAAGACGGAGATATCGAATGTGCCACCGCCCAAATCGTAGACGGCGATCTTCTCGTCCTTCTTTTTATCCAAGCCGTAGGCGAGGGATGCAGCGGTGGGCTCGTTAATAATCCGCAGAACTTCCAGACCGGCGATGCGTCCGGCATCCTTGGTGGCTTGACGCTGGGAATCGTTGAAATACGCTGGAACGGTGATCACGGCTTGGGTGACTTTCTCGCCCAGACGCGTCTCAGCATCAGCTTTAAGCTTGGCCAGGATCATGGCGGAGATTTCCTGCGGGGAAAACTGTTTAGGCTTGCCCTCCACGTCCACCTCTACGGCGACGTCGCCGTTGGGTGCCTTGACGACCTTGTAAGGCACGCGCTTGATTTCCTCGGTGACCTCGTCGAATTTGCGGCCCATGAAGCGCTTGACGGAGTAGATCGTGTTGCGGGAATTGGTCACAGCCTGACGCTTGGCCGCATCGCCCACCAGCCGCTCGCCTCCTTTGGTAAACGCCACAACGGAGGGTGTGGTGCGCTTCCCTTCGGAGTTTTCCAGCACCAGCGGTTCCCCGCCTTCCATCACGGCCATGCAAGAGTTGGTCGTGCCTAAATCAATGCCTAATACTTTTGCCATAAAATTGTTATTGCTTACTGTCGTTCCGCCCTACTCGAAGCAAAGTTGATGCCAGACCGTAAAAATAAATATAAGCATAATAATTGCAACAACATATGAATAATAATCCGCCCCGGACGGACATGGCGGCTGCGCCAGACTGAGCCTGAATGACACACTGTGATCCGGGGTGGCGCACTTTGCCCGGCCCGGATGACACACAATCCGGCAACGGTCCGAGGCAAAGGCATGGCGCAGCGGTGCGCCATGCTGTCGTACCGGTTTTCCCGGGGAATCCGCTGCGCAATTCGCCGTTTGCATGGCTTGTTTTTACGCTATAAGATCGCGTGTCATGCTGAAAACTTTGTTCACCCCGCTGGTCACTTGGTATCTGGGCGCACTTAAAACCGGCGGTTACCCGCTCATCGCCCTGCTCATGGCGGCGGAAAGCTCCATCCTGCCGCTGCCCAGCGAGGTGGTAATCCCGCCGGCGGCGCATCTCGCGCACACCGGGCAAATCCCGATCAGTCTGGGGGGTATCATTCTAGCCGGAACACTCGGCTCCTGGCTGGGTGCGACCTTGATGTATTGGGCGGCCCGGCTGGCTGGCCGGCCGCTCTTCCTGCGCTACGGCAAGCTGCTGCTAGTCACGCCGGAAAAGATTGAAGGGGCGGAACGCTGGGCCACCCACTACGGAGCGATGGGGATTTTCGTCTCACGCCTGCTGCCTGTGGTGCGTCACCTCATCGGTATCCCCGCAGGCATCGTCCGGATGAATTACCAGCTCTTCTCCGTGTTCACCCTTCTTGGTTCAGCCATCTGGTGCTCGGTGCTCTGCTGGGTGGGGATTAAAATGGGCCAAGACGAGAAGCTCATGCACGGCGAACTGCACCGCATGACCCTCTGGCTGGGGGGGGCCGTGCTTGCCTTGGGCGGGCTCTACTATCTCTTTGTGCACCGCCAAATGAAGCAGAAAAAGAACTGAACCCGGCCCTTAGTTCCGCACGCGGACCAAGGTCTTAACCACCCGGTTGCCGGCTGTCATCGACTTCAGCAGGCCGGGCAGCTCACTCAATCCGCATTCCCCGTCCACGAAATCGGCTGCGCGGATGACTCCCGACTCGATAAACTCCAACGCGCGGCGAATCGTTCGGGGCGTGTGGTGGAAGCTGGCCAGAAGGGTCAGATCGGAGTAGTGGATGAGCGTGGTATCCAAAGTCACTGTAGTACCGGCCGGGCAGCCGCCAAAAAAATTCACCGTGCCACCCTTGCGCACCAGATGAACGCAGGCCTCCCAAACATCCGGCTTACCCACGGCCTCGATCACCACGTCGAAGTGCTCCTTGGTTGCGGCTCGCACTTTTGAAACCAAATCAGCGCCGTCGCCGATATCGATCACCTGCGCCGCGCCCAACGACCGGGCTGCTGCCAGGCGTGCGGGGCGGCGGCCCGCGACCGTCACCTTGCAACCCAGCGCCTTGGCCAGCGCCACGAACATAAGCCCAATCGGCCCGGCGCCGAGAATCAAAACATGTTGGCCGGAACGCATCTTGGCGTCATCAATTCCCTGAACGACACAAGCCAGAGGCTCCACCAGTGCGGCATCAAGAAAATCCGTTTCCGGCTTGAGCAGCAGGAGGTTTTTTCCGACGAGTCGCGCCGGCACCGCGATGGATTCGGCATAAGCCCCATTTAAAAATAGCAGGTCGTCACAGATGTTTTCCTGGCCGGCTTGGCAATGAAAACAGCAGCCGCACGGGGCGGAATTGGCCACCACCACCCGGTCGCCGACACTCCAGCCGGCCTGCGCACCAGCCTCCGACAACTCCGAAATCAAACCCGCCAATTCGTGGCCGAAAACCGCCGGCGGCACGATCATCTTGGCGTGGTAGCCGCGCCGGAACACCTTGAGATCCGTGCCGCAGGTCAGAGCCACCTCAATCTGGATTCGCACTTCCCCCGCCTTCAGAGCAGGGGCTTCTATTTCTTCCACCCGGACGTCTTCCTTTCCGTAGAGAACAGCAGCTTTCATTTTATAAAATCAGGCGAGAGGGAGGGGCTTTGACAAAAGTTGTTTCACGCAGGTAGACAGGCTCCAGTTTTTCCCCGGCGACAAAATCCGTGCGGCCCTGCGCCAACCTGCCGAGAATGGCCGCCCGGGGCGAGATGAGTTTTCCGGCGGGAAACCAACGGGTCACCTCCGGTCCCACCAGAATCTCCCCGGACTCTTCCAACGCGGCAACGTCGTGCTTGGAAACAATCCGCAACGGGGTGGTTTCGTGGCGGCATTCTTTGTCGATCTGGAACCCAGCCGCATAAAACTCCTCGCGCTGGGCATCAATGACGACAGAGACCCGGCCCTCAACCCCGTCGGCCTGTGCCTGCGCGGCAATGGCCTCTGCGCTGCCCAATCCAAGCAACCTCACACCCGAAGCCAATTGCCATCCCTGGGCCAGGGCGATGGCCGCGCGGACGCCGGTGTAAGAACCCGGGCCCAGCCCCAGAACAAGGCAATGCACCTGCTCGCGCTCCAAACCGGCCTGCCGCAGAGCATCCTCAATCATGCCCAAGGCACGCGTGGCACCCACCCCGGTTTCAGTCACTTCGCCAAGAATCCCGCCGGGACCGAACACGGCCACGCTGCGCTGGGGAGATGAAAATTCAAGTGCCAAAATCGTCATAGACAATGCGCCGTTCTGTTTCACCCAGACTTTCCAGACTGATCCGCCGAAAGAAGCCGGCAGGGGGGCCGGTCTGCACGGGCGGATTCTGAAGGGGCCCAAACCAGCGTTCAGCCCATTCAATAACCGCCACCCCCGCTGGGCTGAGGTATTCCTCCAACCCGGCGCTGAGAATCTGTTCCCTTGTGTCGAGCCGGTAAAGGTCGAGGTGGAAAAGAGGCAGGCGGCCGCCGGAATAGATATTCACAAGCGAAAAGGTGGGCGAATGGACCCGGGCTGAGATCCCCAATCCTCGGGCCAGGCCCTTGACAAATTGCGTCTTGCCCGCCCCGAGGTCTCCCGAGAGGGCAATAACGAGGCCAAGACCGGCCTTGCGCCCCCATATCTCGCCGAAGGCGGCGGTTTCATCGGCGCTATTCGAAATGCTGGTAGCCATGAGCGTGAAAAGGGCGGGGCCCGAATTTGTCGCGCAAGAGGATGCCTTCGCCAACCCTGATTTTGCCGATGCAACTCAGTGCCAAGGCGGGGAACTTGGTTTTCCAGGCGTCCAGCAAAGGAACTGCCTCGCGGCTGGGAAGGGTGAACAGCAGCTCGAAATCCTCGCCGTCCGTCAACGCAGCTAAAGTGGGAGGCTTTCCCGCGGCTCCGCTCCGCGCTGCAATTTTCGCGGCCCGACTCACCGGTATTGCCGTGCCGAGCAGATCCGCACCGACCCCGCTTGCATTCAAAATATGCCGCAGATCGCCCGCCAGTCCGTCACTCACATCCAGCATGGCGTGGATATGGAAATGATCCGCAAGCCATCGGGCTTCCTCCAATCTGGGGGTGAAATCGAGATGTTTGCCGGCGCCCGAGCCGCCGAGTTCCCCGGTCACAAAGATGGCATCTCCGCGTTTCGCGCCGGATCGCAGAACGGCTTTAGAGCGTGGAACCGTGCCGAGCAGCGAGATGGAAATGAGCAGGCACCCGGGGTTGGTGGTGGTCTCGCCGCCCACGACGGCAACCGCGAACTCTCTGGCCAAAGCGTTAATTCCAGCGTAGATGTGCTCGACAAAAGCAGGGTCGAATGACTTGGGCAATGCCAGGGTGATCAGTGCTGCGGTGGGCGTGCCGGCCATTGCGGCGATGTCGCTCAGACAACGGCCCAAGGCCTTGCGCCCGATTTTTTCCGGTGGAGTATCGGCCAGAAAATGAATCCCCTCCACAACGGCGTCGGTTTTAAAAAGCAGGCAGTGCTCCGGCAACCCCAGATCCAGAACGGCGCAGTCATCGCCCGCGCCGACCACGACGCTCGGGTTGGCGGGAAGCGAGTGAGTGAGACGGGATATCAATTCAAACTCATTCATGGCCGGGCTGGAACGCTATTAAAATGCTGAAGCGCGAGCAAAGCCAGATTGGCCGCATTAAAGAGGGCATGAACTGTGATGGGGGCAAGCAGGTTGTCGGTCTTTTCGTAGAGCCAAGTCAAGACCAGAGCCAGCACAAACAGCGGGATGAAGGTGGCCGCATCGAAGTGAATAAGCGCGAAGAGAAAACTCACGCCGCAGAGGGCCAGGCGCGGCCAGCCCAATTGCTTGATAAAAGGATACAGCAGCCCGCGGAACAGAAACTCCTCCGCGAGAGGTGCCAGAATGACAGCGAATGCGGCCAGATAAAAGCGGGCAGGCCAAGACCGCGCCGACGTCAGCAGTTTGACCGCAGCCTGGGTGTCGGGGGCATGACCAAACCAAGTGAGGATGGCGACGGAGGATGCCTGAAGGAGCCAGACCGCGGGAAGAGCGACGGCGACAACGATGAGAGCCAGGCGGAGGTCGCCTGAGAGCTTGGGGTTGAGCCAGCCAAAGGCCCCTCGCCAGGTGGTCTGCTGCCGGTGCAAAAACCAGTAGATCAGCGGCCACGCCGTCCCCTGGAAAAAAAAGGTGCCCACAAACATCGGCCCGAGATCCTCTTCATGCCGGAAACCGCTCACTCCCTGACGGGAGAGAAAAGAACTGAGCGCAGCACCGAAAAAGATGGAGCCCAGCAGCACCGCACAAAAATGCAGAACAGCCTCGGCCCGCCAGTTTTTAGCTGACAACATGGGCCGAGGCTATCCAAGAATGACCGCCGTGACGAGCAAAAGCGGCGCGCCACCCGGGACTCAGGGAGTCAGATGAACCGAACCGCTCTGATGTTGATTTATGAAGAATCCGCCACCAATGTTCTGCTTCTGCAGCAAGACCCCGCGGAAATCAAGCGGCTGGCGGGTCGCCGGATGCAAAACCCTCCCGTCAAAGGAGCCGGAACTGGGATTCAACCTGATGGACATCCAGTTAGAACTCTGGTTGGAGAAGAGATTGTTGGTGCACACCTCGAAACGATTAATAAACGCTTTCTGGGGTGCGGCGGCGTTGAAAGCTGCTTGACCGCTGGCAACACGCAAAGCCCTGCAGCCTTTGGTCGGTGGCACATACTTGGATCCAACAATCTCGGAGGACATCAGGAAACCAGCGGCGTAGTCGTAGGAGGACGGCTGAGGAAGCTTGGACCAGGTCACGGCACCGGCTATGTCGTTGCAGGGCTGATTGGTGACAAAGTTTAGCCAGCCTGCGATAGAACCCTGCAAACCATACAGCGAAACATAGAGAGGCCATGTTCCATACTCGGAAAGAGCGGCCGTTTGAGTAATGGGTGTGCCGTCGGCGAGATAGCCTGACAGGGTGACCTTGCCACTCGTGGACACATCCACCTTGGCGTAGCCATGTCCAGCAGGAATGGCCGCTGAACCGGACTCGCCGGGAATGAGCATGGTGTAGGAACCGACCTGAGGTGCCGGGTTGGTCGGACTGAAAACCGCCACCCTGTCAGCCAGCAAAGGAGCGGACCAGGTGCCGCCAGTGACACGGCCTGTCATATGCCCCGGGGCCGAGAAGTCCAACTGCATTTCGAGGACAAGGGGCGATAGATTTCCGTGCGGTGTGGGCCGGGAAATGAAATTAGTGGCACGGCCTGCACCGTCAAAACGGCCGGCAATTGGATATTTTTGCCCAATGAACACAACCGAGCCTGAATAGGTGCCATTCATCGTGGTCGATGCGGAAAAGATGCCGCTGCTGACGTGCCTAACGCCATTGGTCTCATAGAACAAGCCAGCGTAGGAACCAAGGGCCGCCGTGAACGGTTCCGCGACCGAAAGAGCCTGAAGCTCCATTCCGTCCGCCATTGTGAATACAAGTGAAGAATCCGAATAATTGGTTGTGCCGCTCCAGCCGCCAAAAACCCAGCCGGTCGAGGGGGTTGTGGTAATACTATAGCGCTTGCCTATTTCAAGAACCCGACCGTCGTAGTCAGGGACCACCTTGCCGGAACCCACAAGACGAACACGAATCGGGGACACCAACTTGATGGACAACGTGGCGACACGACTGGTGATGATGCCGGCGTCGTTGGCCACAACGGCCCAGTAGGTGGCGGCATCGTTGGTGGAAAGTGCGGACAGAGTCAGAACACTCGATTGGACTCCGGCAACGCGATCGCCGGACTCGAGCGGGAGGCCGTTCTTGAACCACTGATAAGTTTCCGGAGCGGAGCTGCTCGCCACGACGCTCAAGACTGCGGTGCCTCCAACCGGATTGGTGCGGCTCAAGGGTTGCTGGAGAATGGCGGGGGGAAGCAGGCGCAGAGACAAGGTGGCAACGGCGCTGGTGGCACTGCCTCCACGATTGGATACGACCGCCTGATAAATGCCCATATTATTTGTATTAACAGAATTAAGCGTGAGCGTTTCGGAGTCGGGAGCCTCCAGTCTGTTTCCATTGAAAAACCAATGATAGGAGAGAGGTCGGGTTCCGGTCGGGGCAACAGTGAACGCCACCGTCTGGCCATTAGTGGCGACGACACCAGCAGGCCCCGACAGGATGCCGGGGGGCACCACCACAGAGAGAGTGGCCACGGAGCTGGTTGTGCAGCCCACACCATTGGCCACCGCCACCGAGTAGTCCCCGGCATCAGGAACAGAGACGGACGCGAAAGCCAACGTGTCATTGGTCTGCCCGGGCAAGTCGTTTCCGTTAAAACGCCAGCGGTAGGTCAGAGGCCGCGTTCCATCCACTCCAACAGTGAAACTCGCTCCCGCCCCTTCGATTGCCTCCACTGAGGATGGCTGGGTGGTGATGGTGGCCGGGACAAGAACATTCAAGGAGGCAACCGAGCTTGTGATACTCCCCCCGGCACCGCTGACAACGACATCATACAACCCGGAGTCAGCCGTGCTGACCGCAGGGATGACCAGTTTGGACTGGCTCTGCCCGCTAAGAGGCTGTTGATTCAAGCGCCATTGATAAGACAAAAGACCGGGATCGCGTGCAAAAACCGCAAAATCGGCCTGCTGTCCCAAAACCAAATCCAGATTTGTCGGGCCGGCATCAATCACGGGGGGAGGTGGTGTAACAGTGATGACCAACGTTGCGGTGGTTGTCCGGTCGGCCAGACTTGTCGACTTGTCCTTTGCCATCAAAGAGACATTGAATATCCCATTAACTGTGGGAGTTCCACTGACAAACCATGTGGTTGAAATATTGGTTCTGCCGGTCACCGCATTCGTGTACGGGCTACTAATCGTGGTGATACCGATCCCGTCTGGAAATCCGGTGGCAGTCCAGTAATGCGCCGCCAGCGGCGCCGTCACGAGCGTCTGGGTCCACGCCTTGCCCTGAATGAGATTGGTTGTCAGAGGGATTGCTATGACCGTAGACGCACCGGAAACGGCATCCACAGCTCCGAGGCATGCCGCAGCCCCGGCAGCCCAGCGGAAAATGATGGCCATCAAACTCGATGAGGCTTCAACCACAGCCACCGCAGGCCGCGCCACTGGCAGAATCTGCAAGGCGCCTGCCAGCAACAAGGAAGGAATCCTGAAAATTTTTAACGTTCTGTTATACATGACTAGTCTAGTGTTAATTGTTTTGTGCCGCTTGACTTACACTGCAGGCTAGGATTATTAGGCCGATCAGTAGACTCCCGGCTTTAACAAAACCGGAAAATGTTACTGAACCGCTTTGCAGCTTCCGACTCGCTGCGCTTCTGATTTATGACCGGAATTAAAAACCAGCCTCCCCGCAACGCAGGCAAAGATCCGTAGCGCTCGAGTCAACCAATTTCACCTGAATTCCAAAACCACCAGGCAAAGGAATCGGGCCCGTGGTTGTTGTATATTCTGCTCTGGGCTTTTCCAACCCGTTTTTGATCCGTACTTATACGCGAAAACCCCTGGGTAAATTACTTAGAGCCTGTCTGAAAAGTCATGATCGTCCAGCAATCAAGCGAGTCTGCGGAGTTGGATTCGTATCATTGCAATATATACCAAAGCCTCTGCGCTGGAGTCCGTGGTCTCGTAATCGCGCACCAGTCGCCGCTGGCACA
>CAIQOK010000046.1 GCA_903873415.1 uncultured Verrucomicrobiota bacterium
AAAGAAAAACATTGAGATCAAACTAAAGAAGTTCTTCACTGCTCCGGGCAACCTGAATCGTGAGGCAGCGAAGCTCTAATGACTCCAGCCTCCGGTAACATTTAGCCGTGAGTCAAAACAGGCCTCGTGCGCCGGCAAAAAAACCAAAAAGCATACCGCTATACGAGCAGTAGCCTCCTCACCCCGCCCCTCGCGGGGGGATGAAATCAACAGCCCAGGCTGAGCTAGGCGTCAACCTTCCAAGCCGTAGGCCTTGATTTTGTTGTAGAGGGTTTGACGCCCGATACCCAGGCGTTTGGCGGTTTCAACCTTGTTACCGCCGGTTTCCTTGAGCATCTGGCTGATCGCATTGCGCTCGACCCCCTCGAGCAAGGTGAAATTGGTATCTTGGGCATCGCCCGCCTCGTTACGGATACTGGCGATGGAGAAATCCGAGGCGTCGATTTCGTTGCCCTCACACAGCAGCACGGCGCGCTGGATCTGATTCTGCAACTGGCGCACATTGCCAGGCCATTCAAAGCTGGTCAGCCGCTCGATTGCAGCCGGGGTGAATCCGCGGATGGGGCGGTTTGCTTGTGCCACAAAGCGTTTCAGGAAAACATTGGCCAGAGGCATAATGTCGTCGCGGCGCTCGCGCAGCGGAGGCAGATGCACCGAAATGGCACTGATGCGATAGAACAAATCCTCGCGCATCTTCCCGTCCTTGATGGCCTCCTCGGGCTGGCGGTTGGTGGCCGCGACCAGACGGCAGTTGGTCTTGAAACTAACCTTGCTGCCAACCGGTCGGACCTCCTGATCCTGCAGGACCCGCAGCAGCTTGCTCTGGGTATCGATTGGCATCTCGGAAATTTCATCCAGAAAGAGAGTTCCGCCCTCGGCCTGCCGGAACAAACCCTCCCGATCCGAAAGGGCGCCTGTGAAGGCGCCTCTAACCGAGCCAAACAGCTCGCTCTCAATCAGCTCCCGGGGCAGCGCGGCGCAATTGATTTTTATGATCTTCCCCTTGCTACGCGTGCTCATGGCATGGATCAAGTCCGAGATCACCTCTTTGCCCGTGCCGCTCTCGCCGGTAATCAGTATGGACACGTCGCTGGGGGCCACGCGTTCAACCGTGCGGACCACGGACTGCATGATGGCGCTTTGAAAAACCGGGGTGGACACCCCGGTCATCGTGGCCAGAGCGTTGCGAAGCGAGATGCTTTCCTGCTTTTGCTGCTGCTGCTCAAGAGCGCGCTCGACAGTAACCAGCAGGCCTTGCATGTCGAAGGGCTTGCTCAGGAAATGAAACGCTCCACGCTTGGTCGCCTCAATGGCAGCCTCAAAGGTGGCATTGCCCGTGAGCACAACCACCTCCGTGCCGCCCCACTGCCGCTTGATCAGCGGCAGCAAATCCAGACCGCTGGCATCCTGTAAGGCCAGATCCAGCAGGACAACATCGGGCTGCGGACCGGCAAAGGCCGCCTTGAGCGCCGCGCCGCTGGCCGCCTCGCTGACAGAGTAGAGGCCGCTGAGGATGTTGGTTAAAACATCCCTCACACCGGCTTCGTCATCGACGATAAGTATCTTGCCTTTCATAAGATTTGATTTTTCTGTTTGCGTCTGTCCTGAATGCAGGCATGAACGAACGCTCGGAAAAGCGCCGCATGCTCCGGATAACGGTCGGCCAACCGCTCCGGATGATACTGCACCGCCACTAGAAACGGCAGCCAGTGACAAAACCGGGGCCTCAACTCTATGGCTTCCACCACACCATCGGAACTGGCCCCGCTCACCTGCAGCGCACCCGCCAAGCCGCCCACCGCTTGGTGATGCGTACTGTTGACCGACAAAAGAACCTTCCCGGATATGCCCGCCAGCACCGAGCCGGGCTTGAGCGCAATCTCATGCACCACTTCACTTCTACGATCCATGCGCCGGTGATTCAACGCACCCCGCACCTCTTGCTCTATATCCACCACGAGCGTTCCGCCCAAGGCCACATTCAACAACTGGCTTCCCCGGCAAATGGCAAGCGTTGGCTTGCGCTGACGAAAAATCTCGTCGATCAAATAAAGCTCGCGCAACGTCCGTTCGCCCTCGTCAGGCGTTGTCTCCACCGTCTTGCGCAACCGGGCTGACAAACGGTCCCGATACAATTCCGGCTCCACATCATCACCGCCGCTGAGCAGAACCCCGTCACAGCGACGCACACACTCGGCGATGGACGACCGATCCAATCCGGCGGGACCAACCACCGGTATTCCCTCCGCGGCCATAACAGCCCGGGCATAGGGTTCGGAGAGACTGAACGAACGATCACGAAATTCCACCCCTGCCGGCTCAATGCTGGGCGAGATCAAAATCAACGGCGCTCTGTCCATTCTCATGAGAGCCTAGTCAATCCACCACCACAATCCAGCCAGAATTTGAACACATGCCCAAATTCAAGACAAAACCCGCCACGCCGCCCGCCTATTCCTTCTTCGCCGCCCTCAACTCTATATGCAGATCCCTGAGCTGCTTGGGCTCCACCGTGCTCGGGGAATCAGTCATCAGGTCCGTACCCTTGGCCGTTTTTGGAAATGCAATCACATCCCTAATACTGCTGGTCCCGCACAGAATGGCCAGCAACCGGTCGAATCCAAGCGCTATCCCTCCATGCGGCGGCGCGCCGAATTTGAAGGCCTCCAGCATGTAGCCAAACCGCGCCTTCACCATCTCCTGCGGAATCTGCAGCAGCTCCTCGAAAATCGTCCGCTGCACATCCGGCTGGTGAATCCGGATGGACCCGCCACCCAACTCAACCCCGTTTACCACGATGTCATAATGCTGCCCTCGAACCTTCTTGGGATCCGCCTTGAGCAGGGGAATATCCTCGGACACAGGGGCCGTAAAGGGATGGTGGCTGGAATACCAGCGATTCTGCTCGCGATCAAATCCGAGCAGCGGAAACTCAATCACCCACAGAAAATTGAACTGCGCCGGATCAATGGTCAGCTTCCCCTGCCCTTTCAAAACCTCCGCGCAATAAAGCCGGATCTTCCCCAGAATCTCGCAGGCCGTCAGCCACTGGTCGGCTGCAAACAAAATCAAGTCCCCTTCCTGAATCTCCAGCTTGGCCACCAGCGCCGCCTTCTCCGCCTCGCTGAAAAACTTCACGATCGGCGACTTCCATTCCCCGCTCTCCACCTTGATGAACGCAAGACCCTTGGCCCCAAAACCCTTGGCGTATTCCGTCATGGTCTCAAGCTGCCCCTGCGTCGCCCCGGCAAGGCCGCGGGCATTGATCGCCTTGACCACGCCGCCATTGGCAATCGCCCCGCTGAACACCTTGAACGTGCTGGTCTTGAACTCCTCGCTGAAATCCACCAGCTCCATGCAAAACCGGGTGTCAGGCTTGTCGATGCCATATCGGTTGAGGGCCTCCTCGAAACTGATCCTCTTGAAAGGCGTTGCCACCTCCACGTTCAAGGCCGTCTTCCAAACCCGCTTCAGCAAACCCTCGATCAACGAGTAAATATCCTCCCGGTCGATGAACGACATTTCGATGTCCACCTGCGTGAACTCAGGCTGGCGGTCGGCACGCAAATCCTCGTCGCGATAGCACCGGGCCAGCTGAAAATACTTCTCTACCCCCGCCACCATGAGGATTTGCTTGAACTGCTGCGGCGACTGCGGCAGGGCGTAAAACGTGCCCGGATCGCGCCGGTTTGGCACAAGAAACTCCCTCGCACCTTCCGGGGTGGACTTGAACAGCGTCGGCGTTTCCACCTCCAAAAAACCCTGCTCATCCATGAACTGCCGGGTGGCTATGGCCACCTTGCTGCGGACGCGCAAATTACGCACCATCTCCGGCCGGCGCAAATCCAGATAGCGATACTGCAGACGCAGCTCCTCATTAACCTTGCTGGCAATCTCGGGATCGTCCACGGGGAAAGGCAGCACCTCGGCCATATTCAAAACCTCCAGCGCGGTGATGCCCACCTCGATTTCACCTGTGGGGATTTTGGTGTTATTCGTCCCGGCCGGGCGCTGGCGCACCTTCCCGGTCAGGCTCACCACACACTCACTGCGCAGAGCGGCAGCCTGTTCAAAGAGTTCCTTCGCCAAATCCGACGGATCAAACACCGTCTGCGTTCGACCCTCGCGGTCGCGGACGTCGATGAAGATGAGGCCGCCCAGATCGCGGCGGGAGTGGACCCAGCCGGAGAGGGTAACGGTCTGCCCTATATGGGCCGGGCGCAGTTCGTTGCAATGATGCGTGCGTTTCATGTAAAATTTAACCACCGCGGTTTGGTCCAGTGCGGCGGATACGAATTCTTATGGTGGCGCGGACCGCGCAGGAATTCAAAGAGAATTTTGGCGGCGGCAGAACAGCGGCCTTTGCCCGATTGAGTTCACACCGGCTATTTCAGAGCATCCGTTCATCAAACAAACGGGCTTGGATGAAACTATGGGAAGAATGACACGGCGGCGGACACAGCATCCTCGGCCGTGCCGGCAGGCCACGGTAGGGGGGCACCCCGGAAAGGAAAGTTAACATAAAGACACTGCGCACCGGCCCTACCTCATTTCATCACAGTGATGCTCGGTGTCAGCAGGGGTAACGAGACCCCATTGATGCACCGATTACCAGCCGCCAACCGGAGCGCTCAATTTCGGCACCCGCACATCCACGCATGAAGGACGGCGAGAACACGAAGCAGAAGCTTTGAAGGAAGGAAGGAAGAAGAAAACAATTCACACCCATCCCATAGATGCCCGGTTTCTATATCAGTAAAACCATCCCCTTCTTGGCAATCCTCACCATCCCAAGCCAAATCCACCATAAATCTCAAAAAGAGGATGGAGACAGAAAACGGACTTGTAGCAGCCGAGGTAACGAGGCTCCATAGGACTCCAGCAAACTCAGCCCACAGACAAAAAATGACCGGTTCCAGCCAGGATCAAACAAGAAATCCAAGGCCATCCAGTTCGCTTCTGTAAAATTTGAACGTCGGAACAGAAGGCTGTGGCCAAGAAACCTTCAGGCCCGGCGCTGATTTGTATTGTTTTGCGGAGGCGGCCCAAAAAAGCACCGGGCCATGCTGAAATCATGGGTGTTTTGCAACTTCCCGATCCCCTCGGCATGCTGTATTTCATTGGCGTGAGTGAATCGGAACAATCACAGATGCTGGCAACGGACCCGTGGATCGACGGGTTCCTGGTCCATCTCGAGACGGACCGGGGTGTGTCGTTTTACACCCGACGCAACTACCAGTCCGCGCTCTCTGATTTTTGCGGATGGCATCAAGACGACCGGCGCAAGGCGCCTGCATGGGCGGAATTGCAGCGGGATGATTTCCGCGCCTACCTCCGGTTTCTGGGCCGGAAAAAGCTGGGCCGCTCGCCGATTCAACTGCGTTTTTCCGCGCTGCGGACTTTCTATAAGTTCCTCGTCCGTCGGGGGGCGGTGGCCGGCTCTCCGATCAAGAACATTGCCCTGCCCAAGCTGGTCAAGCGCCTGCCCAAATACCTGACGGCCCAACAGATGAGCCTCCTGCTGGAAGCGCCCCTTGCTCCTCTCAAGGACGAACCGGAAAAAAGGCGCGGCCGAAGGATTTTCAAAAGCATTTGCCTGCGTGACGTGGCCATTCTGGAGACGATCTACTCCTGCGGATTGCGGGTCAGCGAACTGAGCGGGCTGCAGGCCGGGGACATCGACTGGCAGGAGCAACTGGTGCGGGTGCGGGGCAAGGGCAAGAAAGAGCGTCTGGTGCCGATTGGGGGGCCCGCGCTCAGGGCAATAGAACTTTACTGGAATCTGCTGCCGGAAAGACCGGCGGGGGGTGCTCCCGTGTTTCTAACGGAGCGAGAATGCCCCCTATCGGTGGCCCCCCGCGTGTTGCAGCGCCGGCTCAAAAAACATCTCGCCACGGCGGGGCTGGATCCAACCCTGACCCCGCACAAGCTCAGGCACAGCTACGCAACCCATCTTCTGGATGCGGGAGCGGATCTGCGCAGCGTTCAGGAGCTGCTTGGCCATGCCAATCTGGTGACCACCCAGGTTTACACGCACCTGACCACTGACCGGCTCAAGCGGGCCTACGACCAAGCGCATCCGCGGGCCTGAGCGGGACCGGGTTGGATTGGAATTCCGACCGGCGATTGCGCCTATACAGTCGGGCGGGGCTTTGGTAATTTTCTAAAACTATGGCACTTGATGATTTCTTATTGGAAGCGGAAGAGAAGATGACCAAGACCGAGCAGGTGGTGGTCAACGAGTTTGCCGGGGTGCGCACGGGGAAGGCGTCAGCCAGCCTCGTGGAAAACATTCTGGTGGAAATTTACGGCTCCCAAATGCGCATCCGCGAACTGGCCGGCATCACCACCCCTGAGCCGCGCACCCTGGCCATCCAGCCTTGGGACGCCACGTCACTGCAGCCGATTGAAAAAGCAATTCAGAAAAGTAACCTTGGGCTCTCCGGGGCCGTGCAAGGGCGAATGCTGCGGATATTCTTTCCCGAACTAAGCCAGGAGCGGCGCTTGGAGTTCGTGAAGATCATCAAGAAAATGGCCGAGGACGCCCGTGTGGCCATCCGGCATGTCCGGCGCGACACCATGGACTTGCTCAAAAAACACGGGCATGACAGCGGTGTGACCGAAGACGACGGGAAACAGGCAGAAAAAGACCTTCAAAAACTCACCGATGAATACATCGGCAAGATCGACAAGCACCTGGCGGCCAAGGAAATTGAAATCATGAAGGTGTGAGCGGCGCCGCCCGCGGACCGTCAGGCCGAAGAGAGGGGGCGGGGCACTGAACCTTCAGGGCCGCCCGGGGATGCGGTTGGTGATGACCGGTTCGAATCGGACCACTATTTCTCCCGGTTTGGCGTAGCCGAGTTTTTCCCGGGCCATCCTTTCCAACGTGGCCGGATCGTTGCGCAGGGTTTCAATGGACGACTTGAGCTGGCGATTGGTGTCGTCTTCTCGCTGATTTTGAGTGTCCAGGCGGAGGATTTCCTTGCGTTTGCGCTCGTTTTGCTTGATCAGGGGCAAGTACCACTGGGCGACAATGAGCACCAAGGCAATGAAGAAGAGGAAAATCAGCACGCGCGTCAACTTCCCCCAAATGCCGGTGTCCACATTCATTTTTTCCAGTTAATCACGAGCCGCAGGACGGCGGAAGGAGAATCACCGGGCAAACTGTTTCCAGGCCCTTAATTTTGAGTCGGGCCCGAAGGTCAGGCGCAGATAATAGCTTGGGGAGTAGCTCTCCGTGACAGCGGGGGAAAATCCTCCTCCGTGCCAAGGCCCACGCCAAAAGCCTCCGGAAACATAGGTCTGCGAGACACCCCGACGTGTAAGCCAATCCATGACCTGGGTGCCGTCCTGAAGTTTGGCCGATTTATCCGGCGGCCCCAGCTCAAGCACCGCCTGATCGCACGTGTAAGAGCCCACCCGCTCCGCCCAGTTGACTTGAGCCGTGGCACACCCGGCAAGCAGGACGACCAGAAGCAGCCACCCCGCAGAAGCGGCCCGTATCTTTTTTGCAAACACCATTGGATTCACGCCCTGAGTTTAAACCGGGGCCGGGTGAACGCAACATCAAGAGATGGCAGGCGGACCGACCGCCGGCATGCCGTCGCTATTTCATTGTCAGACCGCACTTGGAACTGTATCAATTGCTTAGATGATCAAGGTCCTGCTGCTGATTCTGCGCCCAATCCCGACTTGGAATGGCATCGCTTCTGCCAAGAGGCGGTGGCCGGTTGTTTTCTTCGGAAATTTCCTGCCCCTGCTGCTGCTGGCTTCTGCGGCCGAAGGCTACGGATTGCAGCACTGGCCCCGGATGAGGGGAACCTTTCCGCAGCCGATGGTCTTCTCCCAAGCCCAGTCTCTGGTGTTTGAAACAACCCAGGCACTGCTCTTCATCGGTATCCTCTCACTCTGGACCAAGCTCATCATGTCTCTTGGGGGAACCTTTCACGCCCGGCACAACTTCGATCAGGCCTTCGCCACCGCCGCCTATGGGTTGGGCCCGCTCCTCCTGCTTAAAAGCCTGGATGCCATTCCGGCTTTGAGTCCATGGCTGACTTGGGCGGCGGGGATCATGCTCGCCGTGAGGGTTCTTTATTATGGCCTGCCCTGCATGATGAAACCCGATCCGTCCCACGCCTTCGGCTTGTTCTTGATGAGCACGTTTCTGATGGTGATGATCACCGGTCTGGGGCGTTTCTTTACCGCCTGGTATCTGATGGGCCAGTTTGTGGGACTGGACGAATGGGTGTCCAAGCTGCTGGCAAAATAAGAATCCCTATGCTCAATGAAACCGAAGCCGCCCTGCTGACATGCCTGCTCGAACTGGAGCAGACCGTCAAATCCATGGCCCAAACGCAGCCAAAGCCCAGCCTGCTGCCGCTTTTCACGCGGCTGGACGAGCTGACCGGCTTGATGCCCTGCGACAGCGCCCCCGTCCTGCTGCATTATTTGCACAAGAAAAGCTATGAAAAGGCCCGGCTCTGGCTTCAGGGGCGGGAAGCGGAAAACATTCTGGGCAGCTGCGGACCGCACGTCTGAGAAGGGAGGGCCGGTTTTATCCGCGCCACTCCACCCGGCGGGGATCTGCCGGGCGCGTTGTTCGGGAGCACCCTGAACCAGAGGCCGGTGTTAGGAAGGTTCCTTAGACAGAGGCCCGCCCACAAATGGTTTCAACGTTGCCTGCCACAGATTACCCAGCCAAAAAAAATCGGAATCCCCTTATTTTTTCCAAAGAAAACATCTAGCTTCAGGCCGAAGCCTCAATCTGCATATGAAACCAATGCCCTTACCCGCCTCCCTCTTCGCGCTGAACCGGCGGCGGCTTGCACAAAAATTCCTGCCCCGGTCGTTGGCCCTGCTCAATGCCAACGACATCATGCCCACCAATGCGGATGGGTCCATGGGCCACCTTCAAAACGCCGACCTTTTTTATCTCACCGGCATCCATCAGGAGGAAACACTCCTGCTGCTGGCGCCCGACGCTTACGATGCGAATCATCGGGAAATCCTCTTTGTGCGCCAGCCCAACGAACATCTGGCAATCTGGGAGGGACACAAGCTGACCAAGGAACAGGCGACGGCCGTGTCGGGCATCAAGAATGTGAAGTGGCTTTCGGAATTCCCGGTGATTTTCCGCCAGGTCATTTGCGAGCTGGACAATGTCTACCTCAACACCAATGAGCATCAGCGCGCCGATGTGTCCGTGGAGACCCGCGACATCCGGTTCATCCGGGACTGCCAGAAGAGTTTCCCCCTCCACCGCTATCAGCGGCTGGCTCCGCTGATGCACGAGCTGCGCGTTGTCAAATCCGCCCCGGAGATCGAGGCGATTCAGGCGGCCTGCGATCTGACTGAGAAGGGTTTTGTGAGAGCGTGCGGGTTTGTGCGACCAGGAGTCAACGAGGCGGAGGTCGAGGCCGAGTTTGCGCATGAATTCATCCGGCACAAAGGCCAGTTCGCCTACAACCCGATCATCGCCGGCGGAGCGAACAACAACATTCTCCACTACAACCAAAACGATCAGCCCTGCCGAAAAGGGGATCTGTTGCTGCTCGACGTGGCGGCGGGGTTGGGAAATTACATGAGCGACCTGACCCGCACCATCCCGGTAAGCGGACG
>CAIQOK010000047.1 GCA_903873415.1 uncultured Verrucomicrobiota bacterium
CCGTGTTCACCAAAGTGTATCTAGTAGATACAGTTTACGGTGTGGTGTCGGGGAATGATGAGCGCTTGACTGGAGCAGATTTCAAACGATTTGAATTATTGGGATGAGAGGCTTCGTCCCATACCTTCTGCTCGGTAGCCGCTCCAATCTGGCATTAAATCTACCGCACGACTGCCACACGCTTGGCATCGAAACCGCAACTTGGACTTGATTGTGGGAAACGGTGTCTGTGTTGAGTTCCACCCAGAAGTGACCCATTTGGGCGCGTAATTTCCATTGAGAATTGACCCATGTGACCCTTCCCCCAAGGCATCGCGCCGCGGGGGGCAATGGAGTGATCAACATGGAACTTTTGAACGTGATCCGGCGTATGTCGCTGCGGCTGAAGCTGCCGATCCGCGAGATTGCACGACGAACGGGTGTCTCGCGCAATACTGTGAAGAAGCATCTGAAGGCGGATACGGTCGAGCCGAAGTTCGCCATTTCGGATCGTGCGAGCAAGCTGGATCCTTTCGCCGAGAAGCTTTCGGGCTGGCTGAAGTCGGAGGCCAGCAAGTCGCGCAAGCAACGGCGAACGCTGAAGCAGCTGCATGTGGAACTGGTGGCACTGGGCTTCACCGGGTCCTACAGCCGGGTTGCGGCTTTTGCCCGTGACTGGCGGGCAGATCGGCAGCGAGAGCAACAAACGACGGGGCGCGGCACGTTCGTCCCCCTGGCTTTTCGCCCGGGGGAGGCGTTTCAGTTCGACTGGAGCGAGGACTATGCCCTGCTTGGCGGCGAGCGCACCAAGCTTCAGGTCGCCCATATCAAGTTGTCACACAGCCGGGCGTTTCTGGTCCGGGCCTATCTGCTGCAAACCCACGAGATGTTGTTTGACGCCCATTGGCATGGGTTTCGGGTCTTCGGCGGTGTTCCGGACCGCGGCATTTACGATAATATGAAGACGGCGGTGGACCGTGTCGGCCGGGGCAAGGAGCGCCAAGTCAACGCCCGGTTCCTCGCGATGACCAATCACTATGTCTTCGAGCCGCAGTTCTGTAACCCGGCTTCGGGCTGGGAGAAGGGCCAGGTTGAGAAGAACGTGCAGGATTCCCGGCCGCGTCTTTGGCTGCCGATGCCCAACTTTCCCGATCTGGCCGCGCTGAACGCTTGGCTGGAGCAACGCTGCATGGAGTTGTGGCGCGAGATCCCGCATGGCGTTCTGCCCGGCACGATTGCGGATGTCTGGACCGAGGAACAGGCCGCGTTGATGCCCCTGCCTCAGGCATTTGATGGCTTTGTCGAGAAGAGCAAGCGCGTGTCGCCGACCTGCTTGATCAGCTTTGACCGCAATCGCTACAGCGTTCCGGCATCCTTCGCCAACCGCCCGGTCAGCCTGAGGATCTATCCCGAGCGTCTGGTTGTCGCCGCCGAAGGCCAGATCCTTTGCGAACACGCGCGGCTGATCCAGCGGTCTCATGACCTGCCGTCGCGCACGATCTACGACTGGCGGCACTATCTGGCTGTCGTTCAACGCAAGCCCGGGGCGCTTCGCAATGGCGCGCCCTTCGCAGAATTGCCAAAGGGGTTCAGACAGTTGCAGGAGCACATGTTGCGGCGACCAGGTGGAGACCGCGAGATGGTCGACATCCTGGCATTGGTTCTGCATCACGATGAACAGGCCGTGTTGACCGCCGTGGAGATGGCGCTGGAAGCAGGTGTTCCGACCAAAACCCACGTCCTGAATCTGTTGCATCGGCTGGTCGACGGCAAGACCACTAACGGCCCCACTCTCGACACGCCTCAGGCCCTGACATTGCAACGCGAACCGAAGGCCAATGTCGAACGCTATGACGGCCTACGCGCCCAGATCGCTGGGGGTCGCCATGCGTCATGATCCTGCCGCGGCAGCCGTCGTCATCATGCTCCGAAGCCTGAAGATGTATGGTATGGCCCAAGCCGTCACTGACCTGACCGAACAAGGTGCCCCCGCCTTCGAGTCCTCGGTGCCGATCCTGTCGCAACTCCTGAAGGCCGAGATGGCGGAACGCGAGGTGCGCTCCATCGCCTATCACATGAAGGCTGCACGCTTCCCGGCCTACAAGGACCTCTCCGGCTTCGACTTCATGGCCAGCGAGATCAACGAGGCTACACTCCGCCAACTGCACAAGTGCGAGTTCCTCGACGGTGCCCAGAATGTCGTGCTGATCGGCGGCCCAGGCACCGGCAAGACCCATGCCGCCACGGCCTTGGGCGTCCAGGCCATCGAGCATCATCACCGCAAAGTCCGCTTCTTCTCGACCATCGAACTGGTCAATGCCTTGGAACAGGAGAAGACCAAGGGCAAAGCCGGCCAGATCGCCGAAAGCCTGACACGGCTTGATCTCGTGATCCTGGACGAGCTGGGATACCTGCCGTTCAGCGCATCGGGCGGTGCCTTGCTCTTCCACCTGCTGAGCAAACTCTACGAGCGCACCAGCGTCGTCATCACCACCAACCTGAGCTTCAGTGAATGGGCCACCGTCTTCGGCGACGCCAAGATGACCACGGCCTTGCTCGACCGCCTCACCCACCGGTGCCACATCCTAGAGACCGGAAACGACAGCTTCCGCTTCAAGGCCAGCTCAGCCGCGGCAACTCGGAAAAAGAGGGAGATCAATCATGCCTTGACCCAAACCTGACCCCCGGAACATAACCCTTTGGTGGGTCAGTTCTCGATGCAAATCCCGGGTCAGTTCTGCGTGGAAATCAACAGCTGCGTTTCTTTAGAGCTTTAGCAGGAGCTTTTGGAGAGCTGTCGTCTGGCATCTATGGCTAACCCAATGAGTAAGAACCAAGGGTAATGTAGCATGGTTTTGACCATGCTACAACCGGTGCCA
>CAIQOK010000048.1 GCA_903873415.1 uncultured Verrucomicrobiota bacterium
CGCTGGGGCGTCCACGCTTGGCTGGTTTGGGGAGCAACGGTTTGAGATAAACCCATTGGGCATCAGTCAGGTTGGTTTCGTAAAAGGCGATTTTCATCGCCTGAAAAGCGCTGCCGCGAATGAAAGCCCCAAAACCGGACTGTGAAATCGAGTTTTTTTGGTTTTATTTCGGTTTGATACTCGCCGGAAACGCCCGCCTCTCTTTTTCAGACAGGCTATAAGACAAGCCGCCACACTCTACCCCCACACCTCGGCGGAGAGAGCTGTTTATCGGCGACGGAATGGGCCGCTGGAGAGCCGAGTGCGGGACGTTAAAGGCCATGGCGGGACGGGCGAACTCCCGCCGGCGTGAGGGTGCTCAAAAGTGAGTTTTTCGCCTGAAAAACCAGGGAAAAATTTTGGACGGCTGCTTGGCAGTTGCGCAAGAGGCCACTTTGAGAATAATAAGCCCCATGCAACCAATCTGTTTCCCCCGAGCCATCCGGTTTCTGCCCCTCACGTTTCTGATCTGCCTGCTCCCCGGCTGCGCATCGGTCCCGCAGGCTCCGGTCGCTCGTGAGGGGATAGAGTGGTGCGACATCTGGATCGCCCACGCCAACGAAACCAATCTGCCCCGGGTGCTGCTCATAGGCGACTCCATCACCCGCGGCTATTATCCGGCGGTGGAACAGCGCTTGGCCGGCAAAGCCTATGTGGCGCGGCTGGCCACCTCGGCCTTTATCTCCGACCCGATGCTTCTGCAGCAGGTGTCGATGGTGCTGGACCACAATCGGTTTGAGGTGATTCAGTTCAACAACGGCATGCATGGATGGCAGCACGACGAGGCGGAGTATGGCCGGGCTTTCCATGCGTTTGTGGCCAACCTGCGGCGGCATGCGCCCCAAGCAAAACTCATCTGGGCCAGCACGACACCTCTAAAGCCCTCTGCCGAATCCCGGACTGCCCATCCGGGTCAAGCCTCCGATGCTCGGGTCGCCGCCCGCAATTCCATCGCGCTGGATTGTCTGAAGGGGCAGGGGATTGCGCTGACCGATCTTTACACCCCCGTTTTAGGCCATGCTGAATATTACAGCGATGGTGTCCACTTCAATCGGGATGGCATTGCGGTTCAGGCTGGTGCTGTGGCCGCAGCCATCCGGGCATTGCTTCCATAAACAATTTTCAGGCGGGCCGGCCTGTGTTCCTTAAACGGCAGGCATCCGGACCACGGCTTTGATCACCCCAGCCTCGGGTTTTAGCCAGGTCGGGAAAACGCCCGGCAGGTCGGCGAATTCCGCCCGGTGGGTCAGCCACGGCCGGGTGTCAATCCGTCCCGACTCGATCAAGCCAATGATGCGGGGGAAGTCGGCGCTCAGGGCGTTGCGGCTGGCCAGGATGCTCAGTTCCCGGCGGTGCAGCAGCGCAGCATGCGGGAAGCAAAGATCCTTGGAGCTGATGCCGACATAGACGATGCGACCGGCGAAGGCGGCAAATTCCAGGCAACGACTCATGGATTCATTATGGCCGGTGGCGTCGATGACCACATCCGCCAACTGGTTTCCGGTGAGTCGGGCCAGGGTGGGCAGGGCTTGAGGGCCGGCGAGAATGGTGTCTTGCACCCCCATTTTTTCACGCACGAAGCCAAGCCGCTGCTCGTTCAAATCAAGGACAAAGACCCGGGCACCCGAAACGCGCGCAAACTCGATCACTGACAACCCGATTGGACCGGCTCCGAGCACGATGACATTCTCGCCGGGCTTGGGCGCGGCGCGGTTGACCGCATGGCAGCCTATGGCCAGTGTCTCCACCAGGGCGAGTTGTTCGGGGGCCAGAGAGCGGGAGATATGCAACTTGCGGGCCGGCAGGTTGAAAAGCGGGCGCAATCCGCCATCGCAGTGGACACCCAGAGTCTGGTGGTTTTCACAGCAATTGGTGTGGCCGCGCCGGCACGAGTAGCACTGTTGGCAATTGATGTAGGGCTCGACGGCGCAGTGATCGCCGGGGCGCACGTTGGTGACGTCGCCGCCCACCGCCACCACTTCCACGCCCAGCTCATGGCCGGGAATGCGCGGGTAGGAGAAAAAGGCCATCTTGCCCAGATACCCGCCGTAGTCCGTGCCGCAAATGCCCACGGCATGAACGCGAACTTGGGCTTGCCCCGGTCCGGGGGGGGCGGGGGCGGCCGTGTCGATGATTTGCAACCGGCCCGGTTCCGTCAGCTCAACGGCTTGCATGGCAGCTAGTTGTTCTCCGCGAGTCCCTCGGCATGGCCGAGGTTTTTGACCGGCGCGAAAATGGCTTGAACCTCGCGCAGCAGGGCTTGGTCGATCGGTTGGGCCGCCCATCGGGCCCACTGTCGGATGTTGGCCGGGTTGGCGCTCCCGGCCACGGTGGTGGTGATATCCGGATTGGCCAGGCAGAACTGAAGCGCAAGCTGGGCGATGTCGATGCCTTTGCCTGCGCAATGGGCGGCAGCGGCGCGGGCGGCGGCTTTGACCTCTGCGGGTTCCTTGAGCCAGACGGGCAGGGGGGCATTGGTCAGGAGGCGAGCGCTGAAAGGACCGGCGTTGATGGCCCCGATCCCACGTTCTTTTAGCCAGGGCACCGTCTCGTCGCCGAATCGGCTGTTTTGCAGCGTGTATTGGTTGTAGTTCAAGACGCAATCCACCTCCGTCTGGTCGCAGATGAATTTGAAAATCTTTTGCGGGTAGCCGCTCAACCCGAGGTGCCGCACCTTGCCGGCCTGCTGCGCCTTGCGCAGGGCCGGCAGCGTCTCGTCTACAATCATCTGTTGCATCGGGACGAATTCAATGTCATGACACAAAACCAGATCCAAGTGCCCGCAACCCAAGCGGTGCAGGGAGACGTCAATGCTCTCGGTCACGCGCCGGGCGGAGAAATCGAAATGGGTCAGGTCGTAACGCCCCAGCTTGGTGCCCAGCATATAACTGTCGCGCGGCACGCCTTTGAGTGCGAAGCCCAGCAGCACTTCGCTCGCACCCCGTCCGTAGAAGGGGGAGGTGTCAATAAAGTTCAACCCGCAGTCCAGCGCGGTGCGCACGCTCTGCATGGCCTCTTCCAGCGTCACGCTGCGGAACTCCGCGCCCAGGGACGAGGCCCCAAAACTCAGGATGGGCAGATGCAGATTGGTTTTACCGAGTCGTCGGGTTTGCATGGCTTGGCAGATGGATCAGGCGGTTCGGCAACCCACGGTCAGCAGCACATTGGACCAGAGCGCCTGGTCGGCCGTCTGGATGGTCAGCACATGGTCGGGTGACTCCACCGCCTTGTAAAATTCCCACTTCGGGATAGGGCTGATGGGCGCCGCGATGCCAGCCTCCTTGGTAAGGGTGCGGAACTCCTGCCAGACGGCCGGCTCCCCGAATTTCGCGTAGGGATCCCCGGCGTCTATGCCCATGGTGTTCACTTCGTCGATGACCACCGCACTAAGGATGGCGCGGAGCACTTGTGCCACGGTGGGCACGCCCGGGGTGAGTTGCAGGCAGATCAGATCTGAATTGGGCCCGCGCTTGCTGGAGGCGGGATAATTCCCGTCGGCAATGAGGATCTTCGAGTGGTGCCCGGCCCGGGCGCAGAGCCGCAGGATTTCGGGGTGGAGGAGGGTGGTTTTAAGCATGGCGTGGTTGATCGGTTTTAAGCAGTTGGCAAAAGGCGTTGCGGGTTTGGCGGGCCGCCGCCTCGGGGGTCGGCAGTGGCAGCACTTCGGCGCTCAAATAGCCCTTATAGCCGACCCCCAACAAGGCCTCAATGATCGGGGCGGTTTCCAAGTGGCCAAAGCCGATGGCCTGACGGTTGGAGTCGGCAAAATGCACATGCCCCAGATACCCGGCCACGGCCCGAAGAGCCGCTGGAATCGATGCCTCCTCCAGGTTCATGTGAAAGAGGTCGCAGAGCAGTTTGACGTGGGAGATTTTGCGGCTTGAAAGAAATGCGGCCGCATCCTCCGCCCGGTTGAAAAGATTGGTCTCGTAACGGTTGAGCGGCTCGTAAAGCAGGGGGATGCCATGCCGTCCTGCGCGCCGGCCCAGGCTCTTCAACCCCTCCGCCAGCCACTTCTCAGCCTGTTTTCGGCCCGACTCCGGTTCCACCCGCCCCTGCATGGACCCAATGATGACCGGCGCATCCAAAGCGGCTCCCAGATCGATGAGGCTGCCGATAAATTCCCAGGCCCTGACGCGGACGGATGGGTCGGGGCTGGTAAGGGTTAAACGATGTTTGATCCAGCCCGCTCCGCTGCCCAGTGCGGCAAGGGCAAGACCATGCTTTTTCAGGACCGAGCGCAGGTCGCTTGGCGTTACCGCTTCTGCCGAGGGTAGGAAGAGTTCCACGGCATCAAAGCCCAAGGCCGCAGCCCGGGCGCAGCCCCGGTTCAGGTCGCCCGAAAACACGAACGGCCCGCCCTTGCTCTCGGGCACCATCGAGAGGGTCACGGCGCAGCGGATGCGGGGTTTGAGCGGTTGTTCCAGTTGCCGGGCGACTGGTAGGGAGCGGACCGCCGGTTGCCGGTCGCGGCGCGGTTTGATTTTGGGACTGCCCGTTAGCATCGGCCCCATCATGCCTCGTTTTCTGCGGGCGGCAAGTCCGGACCCGTGCCCTATCGGCGGGAGTTCAAAATGAGAAACCTGTGTGAGTTCAAAAGGAGAAAGTTTACAGGGAATAACATCCCAAGATTTCGGGCCGGATATTTTGTGGTGACTGTGGGGGTATGTTGCGGCCAAGAAATTGCATAAAATACTGTGGGTGATTGTGATGGATGCGCGTTGGGTTGCGGCGACGTGCCGGCTGCGGCCCGGAAAATCGATCTGGTGAGCGGTGTTGATCCGGCGGCGTAAATGGAGTGCCGGATGCAGGTCTAGCAGGGTGGCAGTAGGGCAACGACGGATGGCCGCGTCGCCCTTCCACCAGCGTCTTGTCCCAAGCCGCATCGGGGCTGTGGCCGGTAGCAGTGGCGGCGTCATGCGCGGTGCCGTTGATGCCGCAAAACCGCACCCCGACAAACTCGGATAAGCGCGCCTGTGGCCCGCTAATGATTGGGGGTTGATTCTTTGTGTCGATTTTTTTGTGGAAATCCCGCACGCTTTCCCCCACAGTGCTTGGCGATATATGGATGTAAAACTGCCGCGTCTCGGTGAAGGTGCTGATTCGGGTGTCGTGGTCACCGTCTTTGTGAAAGAAGGCGATACCGTGGTGCTGGATCAGGCCGTAATGGAACTTGAAAACGAAAAGGCTGTCGCCTCGATTCCCTCCACGGGTGCGGGCGTGGTCCAGAAAGTCCATGTGAAAGTGGGCGATCGGATCAGCGTAGGCCAGCGTATTTTTTCCCTGACTGAGGCGGGTGCCGTCGGGGTTGTAGCACCTGCGGCGCCGGCACCGGCTGCTGCCGTCAAGCGCGCCGCGCCGTCCGCTCCGACCCCGGTAGCCGCCGCCGAGCAGACCGGCGTCGAGGATTTCAGTGGGACGGAATTGCCTGAGTTGGATTCCAATGCCGCGCCGGTGGCGTCCCCCTCGCTGCGGCGCATGGCCCGTGAGCTTGGCTTGGACCTTAGCAAGGTCCGTGGCAGCCAAGCCGGGGGGCGCATTATTCTCAGCGATGTGCGCGCTTATCTGGCCCGGTTGCAGAGGCCCGTTGTGCCGCCCCAAGCCGCCCCAGCCCCCGCGGTCGCGGCCAAAACGCCGTCCGAATCCATTGATTTCTCAAAGTGGGGCCCCGTCACTAAGAAGTCGGTCACTCCGTTGCGTCAGGTCATTGCCCGGCGGATGTGGGAGAACTGGAATGCCATTCCGCATGTCACCCAGTTCGACGACGCGGACTTCACCCGGCTCAATGAGCTGCGGAAGAAATTCGCCCCTGATTACCAGGCCAAGGGCGTCAAGCTCACCTTGACCCCCTTGGTGCTCAAGGCGCTGGTGGCAACACTCAAAAAGCACCCCGTTTTCAACGCCAGCCTCGACGAAGCGGCCAACGAGATTGTCCTCAAGGATTATTTCCACATCGGCATCGCGGTGGACACCGAGCATGGGTTGATCGTGCCGGTCCTGCGGGATGTGGACAAGAAAAGTCCTCTGGAGCTGGGTAAGGAATTGGAAGTGCTTGCCTCCAAGGCGCGCGACCGGAAGGTGTCCGGCGAGGAGCTCAAGGGTGGAACCTTTACCATTTCCAATCAGGGCGCCATCGGCGGGGGGCACTTCACCCCGATCGTCAACAAACCGGAAGTGGCGATTCTCGGTCTGGGCCGCGGCGCTTTGCAACCGGTTGTGCGTGAGGGCAAGGTGGAGGTTCGCATGATGACGCCGCTGGGATTGAGCTACGATCACCGGGTGATAGACGGCGGGAGTGCGGCCCGGTTCATTGTGGACCTGGTTGCCTCGCTGCAGGAGTTCCCCGAAGCCGCGGTAAAAATTTAACGACTCTTTATTTTCATGGATTCAATCAAAACTGAATTAGTAGTGGTCGGGGCCGGCCCGGGCGGATATGCCGCGGCGTTCTACGCGGCGGATTTGGGCAGGAAAGTCCTGCTGATCGAGCGCGAACCCCGTCTGGGCGGCGTGTGTTTGAATCGCGGTTGCATCCCTTCCAAGGCGCTGCTCCATGCGACCCACCAGATCACAGCCGCGCGCGACTCCGAGAGCCGCGGCATCACTTTCGCCGCACCCTCTATTGATCTCTCCAAGCTGCGCGCATGGAAGGAATCCATCCTGACCAAGCTGGGGGGCGGGATCGCCCAGTTGGCCAAGATGCGCGGTGTGCAGGTCATTCAGGGCCGCGCCTATTTTGAAGGCTCGCAATCGCTGCGGGTCGAGACCCCGCAAGGTCAGCAGTTTGTTTCCTACGAGAACGCCATTATCGCCGCCGGTTCGATCCCGGCATTGCCCAAGGCCTTTGATTTGGGCAATCCGCAGGTCATGACTTCCACTGAAGCCCTTGAGATTGAGGATATTCCGCAAAGCCTGCTGGTGGTGGGCGGCGGGTATATCGGCATGGAGATGGGGACCGTTTATGCCGCCTTGGGCAGTCAGGTGACCGTGGTCGAGGCCATGGACAATATTCTGGCGGGAGCGGATCCCGATCTGGCCCGACCGGTTCTGGCTCATGCCAAGAAAATGTTCAAGGAAATCCGGCTTAAGGCGAAGGTTTTGAAAATGTCCACCGCCGGCAAGCAGATCAAAGTCGAAGTGGAATTTGACGGCAAGAAAGTCGTTGAACTCTACGATCGTGTGCTCGTCTCCGTCGGGCGTGTGCCGAACAGCTCCGACATGGGGCTGGAAAACACCGGGATCAAGCTGGACGAGAAGGGTTTTATCAAGGTGAACTCCAGCCAGCAAACCGACGATCCCCATATTTTCGCCATCGGCGACATTGCCGGGGGGATCATGCTGGCCCACAAGGCGCACAAAGAAGCCCGGATTGCAGTCGAGGTGCTTCATGGGGAGAGCAGCGTGTTTGATAAAATCATCATCCCGGCCGTGGTCTTCACTGACCCGGAACTGGCGTGGTGCGGTTTGACCGAGGCTGAGGCCAAGGAGCGGGGCATCGCCTATGAAGTCTCCAAATTCCCTTGGTCAGCCTCGGGTCGGGCACTTTCGTTCGACCGCACGGATGGCGTCACCAAGATGCTGATTGATCCGGAGACGGAGCGGGTGTTGGGTGTGGGGATTTGCGGGGCGGGGGCCGGAGAACTGATTGCCGAAGCCGTGCTCGCGCTGGAGATGGGGGCCACCGCCCAAGACATCGCTCTTTGCGTGCATCCGCATCCCACGCTTTCCGAGACCTTGATGGAATGCGCCGAGGCGTTTTATGGGCACGCCACGCATACGATCGCCAAGAAACGGGCTTAAGCGACCGTCCGCTTCCACCCCTTTGCCCTGAAATTCAATGCAAAGGTGGACAAGGCGCGTCTGGTTGGAGAGACGTCCTCCTAGAGCCTGATTCTTGAGCTGAATCTGCCGGCATTCGAGGTGGAAAATCGGCGTTGAAATCGTCGTTTCGCGGGGCAGCTATTTTGCCCTCTTTAACCGGACGCTTTGTGTCCGGTTTTTTTTGTTGTGTGCCGATGGCACAAAGCATGGCGCACAAACCTGATATTCGTGGCATTTGAGACGGCGAGGTTTATTAGGCCCGGAATTTCTGCGAGCTGAAAAAGCGCGGAGCGGTGGTGGGATGGGCGATGCGCCACAGATAGACGGAGAGCCCAAGGATGACTGTCAGGTTCAGGCATTGCAGAACGACGCTCCAAAGGGTGTAGGATCGGCCTGCCGCCGCGTGGACTGCGGCCGGGAGGTTGGGGGCGTAGCGGGTGAGGTGCAGGTGTCGGAGGGTGGGTTGCAGCTCATTGCCGCCCAGCAGGCAGAGGGCCAGCAGAACGGTGAGTAGGCCCAAGGTGGACTTGAACTCCGGTTTTCCCAGATAGGCCCGCTCGGTCAGCACATGGAGCAGGGCGATCAGGGCGCAGGCGGTCTGGAGCTGAAAGCAGCGTCCCAGAAACACATGAGCTATGGCCCCTGAAAAGAAGGGGAAGTTGCCGCCCGGCAGCACGCCATGCAGCTCTTGGGAGCTGCAGGCCGGCCCGATTCCGGCCAGGCAAAAGACCGCGCCGCCCAGCCAGACGGATGCGTTCAAAAGTCCGATGAATCGCAGGAACCCAATCACGCCGCCACGGTAGGCAAAGGGCATGTCCCTGCCAAGTCCCGATTCCCGAGCGTGGGGCTGGCGGTTTTCACTTCCAGTTCCGGGCGGCAGGTTGCGCGTCGCATGGGGGATGGGGTCTGCGAAAAACGCGTTTTTTGGCCTTTCCACCGCCGGCTGGGTCCGGGCGGGCGGCGCGCGGCCAAAGAAAACTTTTTGTTTTGCTCCGAGGCTGTGGCTCTGGATTTGTGTTTGAAATGCTGAAATCAGATTGAAAGCGCGGATTCTTCTCGCTGCCGGCGTGCGTTTTTGTATTGTAACAAAAATAAAACGGACCCAAGTCCGGATTTGGAAATATGATGGAACCCAAAGCTGACATCGCACTCATCGGCCTGGCCGTGATGGGGCAAAATTTGATTCTTAACATGAACGACCACGGCTTTACCGTCGTGGCCTACAACCGCACGGTTGACAAGGTGGACCATTTTCTGGCCCATGAGGCCCGGGGCACCCGGGTGCTGGGGGCCCATTCCATCGCCGACATGGTTGCGCAGCTCAAGCGTCCGCGCCGGGTGATGATGCTCGTCAAGGCCGGCAAGCCGGTGGACGAATTCATCGAGCAACTTCTCCCGCACCTGGAGCCGGGCGACATCATTATCGACGGTGGAAATTCGTTGTTTGAGGACACCAACCGCCGTGTGAAGCACGTGGAAAGCAAGGGGCTTTTGTATATCGGTACCGGTGTGAGCGGCGGCGAAGAGGGGGCGCGCAAGGGTCCCAGCATCATGCCCGGCGGATCGCCTCAGGCATGGCCTCATGTGAAGGAGATTTTCCAGAGTGTTGCGGCCAAGGTTGCCGACGGGGCGCCCTGCTGCGACTGGGTTGGCGAGAATGGGGCGGGCCATTACGTTAAAATGGTTCACAACGGCATTGAATATGGCGACATGCAGTTGATCTGCGAGGCCTACAACATTTTGAAAAACGGGCTGGGTTTGGGGGCCGGGGAGATGCACGAGGTGTTTGCCGATTGGAACACCGGTGAATTGGACTCTTATCTCATAGAAATCTCCCGGGACATTCTGGCCAAAAAGGATGAGGACGGCGCGCCGCTGGTGGACAAGATTCTCGACACGGCCGGCCAGAAAGGCACCGGCAAATGGACGGTGGTCAACTCGCAGGACTTGGGCATCCCGATCACCCTGATGGCCGAGGCGGTATATTCGCGCTGCGTATCGGCCTTGAAGGACGAACGGGTCAAAGCCTCCAGAAAACTCAAGGGCCCGAAGTCCGCGATGGCCGCGATTGCCGGAAACCCGGCGCGGAGAAAGCAGTTCATTGCGGACATCCGGGACGCGCTCTATTGCTCGAAAATTGTCAGTTACGCCCAAGGCTATATGCTGATGCGGGCGGCGGCCAAAGAATACGGCTGGAATCTGAATTATGGCGGCATCGCGCTGATGTGGCGGGGTGGCTGCATCATCCGTTCCCGGTTTCTGGGGAAGATCAAGGATGCTTATGATCACAATCCCAAGCTGATGAACCTGATGCTCGACGACTATTTTCGCGGGGAGATCAAGCGCTGTCAGAAGGGGTGGCGCAACGTTGTGGCCACCGCGGCCAAGCGCGGCATCCCGGTGCCCGCCTTCAGCACCGCCTTGGCTTTCTACGATCAGTATCGCAGCGCCGTGCTGCCGGCCAACCTGCTTCAGGCGCAGCGCGACTATTTTGGCGCCCACACCTATGAGCGGGTGGATAAGCCCCGGGGTGAGTTTTTCCACACCAACTGGACCGGGCGGGGCGGCACGACTTCTTCCAGCACCTACAACGTGTGAGAATCTGCCGGGTTCAATCCGGCCGGACGCCTTGGGGCGTCCGGTCTTTTTTTAGTTCGGTCTGTTTGCCAAAGACCGGGGTTGTCTCGGTTCAGTTTTCTTGACCTTCCCTGCCCGGATCGCCGACGCTCCTCTTCTATGCCAAGACACTACTGGCTGGTAAAACAGGAACCCGAAGCTTATTCGTGGTCCGCTTTTGTTCAGGACGGCAGGACGGCGTGGACAGGCGTCCGGAATTTCCAAGCGCGCAATAACTTGCGCGCCATGAAAACGGGCGACCTCGCTTTTTATTACCACAGCGTCACGGATAAAAAGATTGTCGGCGTGGCTCGCGTCGAGCGGGAGGCTTATCCCGATGCCACCGCCATGGAAGGGGATTGGTCCTGTGTGGATTTGGTTCCCGTGAAGCCCTTGAAAACCCCGGTCAGTCTTGAGCAGATCAAACTTGATCCATTGCTCCAATCCATGCCGCTGGTCAAACAATCGCGGTTGTCGGTGACGCCCCTGACGGTGGAGCAGGTGGATCGGTTGCTGTTTCTTTCAGGCACCCGATCGATCTGATGCCATCAAGCCTAGTCTGAACTCAGTCTGCAGTTTGAGCGGCAGGCGACCCCGAACGACTTGGGTGTGTGGTTGGTTTAATGTGCCGGCCAAACTTCAGCGGGGCACTGGCGGCTGGATGCTAAAAAATGCGGCGCGGTCCGCGAGGCGGACGTTGATAAATCCAAGGCGCTGGAGAATCCACCCAAATAAGCGGGAGGAAACGGCTGGGACAGTGTGTCGTGAAAAGAAAAAGGGCGCGGTTTCATGGAAACCGCGCCCCTTGCTTCAAAATCACTTCGCACCCTGATCGATCCAAGCCCGGATGAGTCCGACCTCGTCCTTGGTCAGGGCGGGGATGTGGGCTTTGTTGTTTTTGGGCGGCATCCAGTCCTCTTCGTCGCCGATACGAGCCACATCCACTATCAGCACGCTTTTGTCGCTGCTGCCCGGGCGGACGACCTTGCCGTCCCCGCCACCCTTCATCACGTTCTCAAGGGTATCAAGCCGCAGCTTGCCCTTTGGTTTCTGTTCGCTGTGGCATTTGATGCAGGATTTTTCAAAGATCGGCTTGATGTCTCCAGCAAAGGTGACGTTGGGCTTGGAAGATGCCGGGGGAAGCTTGGTTAGGTCGACGGCTTCGGCAAGCGCCAGAGGGGCAATGCAGAGGGTTCCTACAACCGTGAGAAAATTGATTTTGTTCATAAATAAAACGTTTTGATTTTTTACTAAGACGTTCAGCAGGTCAACAGGTTTCATTTATCCACCGGAAATTCAACGGTTGCTGTTTTTGCTTCAAACCGGGCTGTCCGGCGGCGGTTAAGGTTTGGGCTGTTGCCGCGGTGCCAGCCGCAGAACTCGCAACTCGGGTTTGCCATTCTTCGGTTTGGGCTCCAATCCGTAGCGGACGGCTCTTCCTATCACCGCTTCGTCCAGTGTGGCGGGTTTTGTGCCCGCAAAGAGCTTCGTCTGCGGGGTCAGAAGGAACACGTTCGTGGCGGAGTGGTGAGTCAAGGCGGGCGGACCGGATGCAATCGTGACGGATTGGTTTTGCCTGTCTACTGCCAGAAGCGTGCCTAGAAACAGCGGTTCGACGGGTGGGATGCCGGGGAAGGAGGCCGAGGGGGCATTGGTTGCGGTTTTGCCCGGTAGATTGGTTGATGCACCGTCACTTCGCCTGAGAGCAGTCTGGGGCCTTTCACCGGTGGATGGGGACGGAATGGCGGGTTGGGCCTTGATTGAGCCGGCAAGAAGTCCGGCCAGCAGTGCTAATGTGAGTTTTTTCATGGGATGGGTCGGTTGTTAACGGGTGATCCTTGCCATGATCTGGCATGAGGTTCAACTCTTAGGCACGCCTGTGAGAGCCGGTGCCGGAGTAAGCAGGAGTAAAGCAGGCCTGAACCGGGAACGGAGCGGGGCCTGCGCCCCGCTCCGTCGCTGCTCGGGGAGCGATCCCGCTTAGATAGTCGGCAGCACGGCCCCGTCCTTGAGGATATCGTGTTCGTGGGGCATTGGCGGGCGGAGTGTGCGGAAGCTGCTCCAGGTCATTTTGGACGGGTCGGTGTAGAGCAGTTCCGGGCCGTAGGTGTACTTGGAGTTGAGAATGTCGTCCCATTCCACCACTGAGCCGCTGTAGGCGGCTTCACGGCCCATGATCGCTGTCAAGGTGCTGTCGGTAATCTGCTTCACTTCGTTCATCTCTTTTTCATTGATGATTGCGGTGATGAGGTCGACGTGTTCCTGGACCTGGGGTTCGAGGGTTTTGCCCTCGAAGCGCCAGGAGTCGCCGCCCAGAGGCTTGATGCTTCCGGCGGGATTGGAGGTGCCTTTGCTGCCGACGACCGCCTCGCTTACCGACCCGAAGTCGCGTTTGATCTGGCCGCAATAGCTGTGCAGATGGACGCCGTTGGCGTATTCAAACTCGACGGCGAAGTTGTCCCAGATTTCGCCGGGCTTCTCGCCCAGTTGCTGGCGTCCGCCCATGCCCCAAGCCTTGACCGGGGTGGCACCGGCCACCCAGTTGCAAACATCCAGATTGTGGACGTGCTGTTCGACGACATGGTCGCCGCACAACCAGATATAGTGATACCAATTGCGGATCTGGCGTTCCAAATCGGTGTTGCCATTCATGCCGCGGTGCCAGATGGGGCCGGTGTTGACCCAGTAGGCGCGCAGAGCCGTGACATCCCCGATGGCGCCGTCATGGATTCGTTTGATGGTCTCGATGTAGTGCGGGTCATGACGTCGCTGGGTGCCGACGGCTACCTTGAGGCCCTTTTTCTTGGCGGCTTCGCCGGCGGCATACATCAGGCGCAGGCCCGGTCCGTCCACGGCCACGGGTTTTTCGCAAAAGACGTTCTTGCCCGCGGCGACCGCGGCGGTGAAATGGCCCGGGCGGAAGCCCGGGGGCGTGGCCAGAATGACGTAGTTGACTTCGGGCACCTGAAGCGCCTTCAAATAGGCGTCGAAACCGCTAAAACACTTGTCGTCGGCCACGCCGAAATGCTTCTTGGCATTGGCGGCCGACTCCGGGAACAAATCCGCCACGGCGACGATTTTGGCATCGACTCCGGTGACCTTGGCGGCCTCCAGGAAGTTGCCGCCCGCGCCTGTGCCGCGGCCGCCCACGCCCACGATGGCGACGTTGAGGGTGCGTTTGTTTTGAGCCCGGACAAGGTTGGGGAAACTCACGGTGGCTGCCGAGGCTGCCACGAGGGAGCTGGTCTTCAAGAATTGCCGCCTGGAGAGGGCTGACAGCACGTTTTCTTCCTGGTTGGTCATAGTAATTTTATGGTTGTTGTTGAGCGTGTGTGGAGACTAACAACGCCGGTGGCGAAATCCATTTTTATTTTCACTCATTTGCGGTTGGGTTTGCCGGTGCCGGGAGCCGGGGCGGGCGGCCTGATTGACTCATTTGCGCCATTGCCTAAATCCCATCGATCGGCTACCCAATCATCTCATCAATCAACGGTTTCAATTGCGAATGGAAAAGTTCAAAAGCCTGTCCGTCGTTGCCTGGGGATGTTTGCTGCTTTGCCTGGCTTCGCCCGCTGTCGGGGCCGGGAGCATCAGCTACAACCGCGATATACGCCCGATTCTTTCCGACGACTGTTTTCACTGTCACGGTCCCGACCAGAAGACGCGCAAGGGGAAGTTCCGGCTGGATGTGCGCGAGGATGCGGTAGCCAAGGGGGCCATCGTGCCCGGAAAGCCCGGGGAAAGCGGAATCATCCAACGGCTGCTGACCAAGGATCCGGAGGAATTGATGCCGCCTCCGGAGGCGCACAAGACCGTCACTTCTGCCCAGCGGGACATGTTGCGCCGTTGGATTGCCGCCGGTGCGAAATACGAGAAACACTGGGCCTATGTCCCTCCAGTCAAACCCGTTCTGTCTTCGGATCGCGGTGCTGTTGACGCCCTCATCCGCCGGCGTTTGAATGAGGTGGGACTCAGGCCTGCATTGCCGGCCGACCGCCGGACTCTGGCGCGCCGGCTTTACTTTGATTTGATTGGCCTGCCTCCGGGCGCCGGGGATGTGGAGGCCTTTGTGCAGGACAAGTCGCCCGCAGCCTTTGCCGGGCTGGTGGAAAAACTGCTCGCCTCTCCGCAGTTTGGCGAGCGGATGGCCATTGGCTGGCTGGACGTCGTCCGCTTTGCCGACACCATCGGCTATCATTCCGATAATCCTCGCAATGTCTGGCCCTATCGGGACTATGTCATCAAGTCGTTCAACCAAAACAAACCCTTTGACCAGTTCACCCGGGAACAGTTGGCGGGGGATCTGTTGCCGGGCAGCACGGCCGAGCAGAGGGTGGCCTCATGTTTCAATCGACTCCTTCTGACCACCGAGGAGGGCGGCGCACAATCCAAGGATTATGAGGCCCGCATGCTGACCGACCGGGTGCGGGCGGTCAGTGCGGTATGGCTGGGCCAGACCGTGGGTTGCGCCCAGTGCCATGACCACAAGTTTGACCCGATCAAGCAGCGGGATTTTTACGCGCTCGGCGCATTCTTTGCCGACATAGAAGAACCCATTATTGGACGCAGAGAGTCGGGTCTGCTGGTGCCGGATGAAAAGCAGGTAGCCGAGCTTGCGCGGCTGCAGGCCGAAGTCAGGAGTCTGGAAACCGGTTTTAATTCCCCCCATCCCGAATGTGAGGAGGCGTTCATCAAATGGAATCGTGAACAATCCCAGATTGCTCTGGAGGACAGCCGCTGGACTTCTCTGACTCCCGCCCGCGCGGTGGCTGCCGGGGGGGACAAACTGCAGATACAGTCTGACCAATCCGTTCTCGTCGCCGGAAAAAAGAAGCCAGAGACGGACGTTTACACACTGGATCTGACCAATTTTCCGTCGGCGATCCAAGCCTTGCGCATTGAGGCACTGCCCTCCGAGTCGCTTCCTGGCAAAGGCCCCGGCCGGGCCGGGAACGGCAATTTCGTTTTGTCCCGCGTGCTGGCAAGTATCGAACACACCAACGGCGCGAGCGACCCGCTTCAATTCGTTTCCGCCCGCGCCAGCTTCGAACAATCCATGGCGGCGGACCAGACCCCCAACAAATTGTGGAGCGCCGCCTCGGTGATCGATCCCCAGGCCAAGGGCGAATTCACCGGCTGGGCCGTTCTGCCCGAGGTCGCCAAACCACAACAAATCATTCTGGATTGCGGCCGGCTGCTGGCGTTGAACCGGGGCGACACCTTGAAGGTTGTTCTAGAGCAGAATCACGGCCACGGCAACCATACTCTGGGCCATTTCAGGCTTTCTGCCACCACCAACACGGAGGCACTCCGGGGTCCTTTTGTATTCCCTCTCGCCAAGGAAATCGACGATGTCTTGGCCGTGCCTTCCGGCAAGCGCGACCAAGCCCAGAGGGACAGGGTGTGGGAGTATTTCAAGAAGCATTCTCCGGAGTTCGCGACGCTGCGCACGAATCTTGCCGGGGCTCGCAAGACTTTGACTGCCTATGAGGATTCCCTCCCGCACTGCCTGGTTTCCGTCACCAACGCCCAGCCCAGAACGGTGCGGGTGTTGCCCCGGGGCAATTTCCTGGCGGACACCGGCGATATCATGCAGCCGGCCCTGCCTGCCTACCTTGCGGGGCCTGAAACGAAATCCGGCGGGCGCCGGTTGACCCGTCTCGATCTGGCCGACTGGCTGGTTTCCCGAGAAAACCCGCTCACCGCCCGCGTGGTGGTGAACCGGCTTTGGAAACAGTTCTTCGGCTGCGGCCTCTCCAAGGTGGTCGATGATCTGGGGGCGCAGGGGGAACTGCCGCCCAACCAGCCATTGCTCGACTGGCTGGCGTGTGAATTCATGGACAGCGGCTGGGATCTGAAGCACATGGTTCGCCTTATGGTAAACAGTCAGGCCTACCAGCAGACCTCGGTGTCCCCGAAAAAGCTTCGGGACCGCGATCCGCTCAACCGGGAGATAGCCGCGCAAAGCCGCTGGCGTCTGGATGCGGAGTTGGTCCGGGACAATGCGCTGGCGGTTTCCGGATTGCTGGTGGAGAAGATCGGCGGGCCCAGCACAAAGCCCTACCAGCCTGAGGGTTACTGGGAAAATCTGAATTTCCCGGCCCGCAGCTATGAGGCCAGCACCGGGCCGGATCAGTACCGGCGCGGACTCTATGCGTGGTGGCAGCGCTCCTATTTGCACCCGAGCCTGCAGGCCTTTGATGCGCCGACCCGGGAAGAATGCGCAGCCGAGCGCAACCGTTCCAACATCCCGCAGCAGGCCTTGGTGCTCTTGAACGACCCAACGTATGTGGAAGCCTCCCGTGCCTTGGCTGTCCGGATGTTGAAAGAGGGCGGGGCGGATCCGTCAACGCGACTTGCTTGGGCGTGGCGTCAGGTGCTTAACCGCACCCCGCGCCCTGATGAGATCAAATCCGTTCAGGCCTTGCTTGACAAGGAATTGGCCGAATATCGCGCTGATAAAACCGCGGCCCAAGCCTTGCTGAAAACCGGCCAAAACACCACGCCCCCGGAAAGCGATCCTGTGGAACTGGCGGCTTGGACCAATGTGGCCCGTGTCCTTTTGAATCTCCACGAAACCATCACCCGCTCCTAACCCGGCATGAATCCGCATCCCGAACTCAGGCAGTTTCTGGCCCAGCGCCAGACCCGGCGCACTTTTCTCGGCCGCACTTCTCAGGGGATCGGCGCTTTGGCGCTGGCCTCCCTGCTCAACCCGCGCCTCCTGGCCGCCTCCTCCGCGGCCCGCAAGGACAAGTGGACCGGCGCAGCCTATCCGCTCGATTATCCGCAGAAGGTCAAGCGTGTCATCTGGCTGAGCATGGCCGGAGGCCCCTCGCACTTGGAGACTTTTGATTACAAGCCCAAGCTCACTAAAATGCACGGGGAGGCCATGCCCGCTTCCTTCACCGAGGGCAAGCAAATCGCCCAGTTGCAGGGCCAGAAGCTGGTCTGTTTCGGCCAGCAGCATGGGTTCAAAAAATTCGGCCGTAATGGCACCGAGATATGCGAGCTGTTCCCCCACATCGGCTCGGTCTTGGACGATATCTGTCTGATCCGCTCGATGACCACCGAAGCGATCAATCACGATCCGGCCCATATGTTCATGAACACCGGTTCACAGATTGCCGGACGCCCCAGCATGGGGGCTTGGTCCACTTACGGCCTGGGCACCGTTTCGGAAAACTTGCCAGGCTTTGTGGTGCTGACTTCCCTTGGCCGCGGCGGACAGAACCAGCCCATCGCCGCTCGCCAGTGGGCTGCCGGCTTGCTCCCCAGCCGGTTTCAGGGCGTTCACCTGCGCGGCAAGGGGGATCCCGTTCTTTATCTCAGCACCCCCTCCGGCGTCACCCACACCCAGCAAAAGGATGTGGTCGACACCATCAATGCCATCAACGCCAAATACGACACGATCGTGGACGACCCGGAGATTGCGACGCGAATCGTGCAATACGAGATGGCTTTCAAGATGCAGACCAGCGTGCCGGAGTTGATGGATATCAAACCGGAGGGTGCCAAGACGCTGGAACTCTATGGATGCAAGCCCGGTGACGGATCGTTTGCATCAAACTGCCTGCTGGCCCGCCGGCTTGCCGAACGGGGCGTCCGATTTATCCAGCTTTATCACAAGGATTGGGACCATCATGGCGGGTTGAAGGACGGCATCAAGTTCAAGGCCGAGGAAATCGACCGTGCCTGCATGGCCCTGATTACCGATTTAAAGCAGCGGGGCATGTTTGAGGACACGCTGATTGTGTGGGCTGGTGAATTCGGGCGCACTCCGATGAGCCAGGGCGGTGACGGTCGGGACCATCATAACGCCGGGTTCAGCATTTGGCTGGCCGGCGGAGGCGTGAAGCCGGGCATGGTTTACGGCGCCACCGACGAGCTGGGCTATGCCGCCGTTGAAAACCCCATCGACGTCCATGATCTGCACGCAACGATGCTCCGGCTGATGGGCGTTGAGCACAAGAAACTTTCGGTGAAGTTTCAGGGCTTGGACGTGCGGCTTACGGGAATCGCCGGCAAGACTATCGATGGCATCTTGACCTGAAGCGTTGCGGCTCATCTCAACTTTTGGTTGTCACAGCAGAGGTGCTAATCCAGTGAAATTCCTGACTTTGCTTGCCTGTTTTGCCGGGCTGTGCCGCGCGCTGGCGGCCCCGGAATTGTTATTGCCGGGCGACTCGATGTCGGCTTGGCGCGACTCCCGCGGGTGGATGACGGCCTGCCGGGTGGCGCTGGTCCAAACCGGCGGCCAACAATTCGTGATTGCCCCTGGGGCGGGAATCCTGGTCAACGGCGAGCAGGGACGGGCGGCAGATCTTGTCAGCCGTGAGGTGTTTGGAGACGCCCAGTTCCATGTGGAGTTTTGCATCCCGCGGCATTCGAACTCCGGCGTTTATCTCATGGGCCGCTACGAGGTCCAAATCTACGATAGTTTCGGCGTGGTGAAGGACAAGTATCCCGGCCTTGAGTGCGGCGGAATCTATCCCCGCTATGACAGCCAGCGGCATGAATACGAGGGGCATTCGCCAGCCGAGAATGTCAGCCGTCCCCCGGGCCTGTGGCAGTGTTTCGATATCACCTTTCAGGCCCCGCGTTTTGATGCCCACGGGCGCAAGACGGAGAATGCCCGGATCCTGAAGGTCATTCACAACGGCCGCTTGGTTCAGGAGAATGTCGAGTTGACCGGCCCCACGCATGGCGGTTACGAGGGCGAAAAACCGGCGGGCCCGTTGCGACTGCAAGGGAACCACGGGCCCGTCGCCTATCGTAATCTGCGCATCACCCCCCTCTGACACACTGCGGTTAGGATATCGTTCGGTTTGCAGGGCGCATCTTCATGTGCGTTGGACTGGGGGCGGATCCTTGTTCTCCCACGGCGCTGCATGGAGATGCCCCCCATATTTTCGATGGCTATAGATCCGAGCGTCTTCTGTGGAGGTTCGTGAGCGGGGTGGGGAAAAAACGCCCGTAAATTCCACTCGCGCTCTGGTCGGCCCCATGCTAAAATCACATCACGGTAGAGGAGTTAGGATTTCCAGTAAGCGTGCAAACCAGTCTGTCATGGATTGAAGCGGCCCGTACCGTGAATTGGGGCGGGGTCTTTTTTATCTGCTTGAGCGCCTATGCTTTGGGCTGCTTAACGGCGGGTTATTATCTGGTGCGGATGCTCACTGGGGGGGACTTGCGGGAGCTGGGCAGTCGAAGTGTGGGCGCGCGCAACGTCCACCGCGTGCTGGGTAAAACGGGTTTTTGTCTGACAGTTCTGCTTGATTTTGGGAAGGGTTCCCTCGCGGTTTGGGCTGCGAAGCGGTTGGGTTTCGGAGTGTTTTCTGTTGATGTGGCCATGCTGGCGGTTGTTGCCGGCCACATCTGGCCGGGGCAACTGCGGTTTCGCGGCGGTAAGGGCATGGCCACTGCCTTGGGCGGATTGCTTCTATGGGAGCCTCTGCTACCGATGGTCTTTGTTGTTTTGTTTCTCGTTTTTTGGGTGATACGCCGGCGGAGCGTTCCGGCCGGCCTGCTCGCGCTGGCCATACTCCCGCTGGCGGAGCCTTGGTTGAGGGCCGGTTTGCAACCGTTCATAACTGCCTGCCTTCTATCCACTCTGGTGCTCGCGGCCCACCGCAGAAATTTGGCCGAGGAGTTTTCCAGGTTGCTGGCCTCACATCAAAGCCATCTTCCACCGCACCAAAGACCCTCATGAACAGCCGAGCGCCGTTGATTTTCAAATTTGCCACCGAGGACTGGGAGGTTGAGCAGATTCACCGGCTCAACTATAAAACCTTCGTCGCGGAGATTCCGCAGCATGAGGCTCCGCCGACGCCGCGGCTTGTGGACCGGTTCCATGGCGAGAACACCTATCTGATCTGCCTGGACGGGGCCCGGCTGGCCGGGATGCTAGCGGTGCGGGGAGCGCGCCCCTTTTCACTGGATCAGAAGCTGGAGCGGCTGGATTCGCATCTGCCGTCTGGGCGGAGGCTTTGTGAGGTGCGGCTCTTGGCGGTGGAGAAAAGATTTCGTGGAGCGCAGGTGTTACAAGGTCTGCTGGCGCTGCTCTGGCAGCACAGTATGGAGAGAGATTACGATCTGGCGGTGATTTCCGGCACGACCCGGCAGCTCCGGTTGTATGAGCATCTGGGTTTCGTGCCGTTCGGACCCTTGCTGGGCAGCGGCGAGGCGAGGTTTCAACCGATGTACGTCACGCTGGAAAGTTTCGAGCAGGCCGCACGCGGGTTTATAGGGTCCGCTCCGGCCCGCTCCTTCCGCGCCGGGGCGGTGAACTTCCTGCCCGGCCCGGTCTCTCTGCGGCCGGGTGTTCGGCGGGCCTTTGAACAGGCGGCCGAGTCTCATCGCATGGAGAGTTTCCGGATTGGTTTTTCCGCGACCCGCAAGATGCTTTGCGAATTGACCCGCTCGCAGAACGTCCAGCTTTTTCTGGGCTCTGGCACGCTGGCCAACGAGGTGGTCGGGGCCAGGCTTTCGCTGGAGCCTGCCTGCGGTCTTGTGCTCAGCAACGGGGAGTTTGGCCAGAGGTTGATGGACCACGCGCGGCGGTGGCGTCTGAAGTTTGCCGCGTTGGAATTTCCCTGGGGACAAGCGCTGGATCTGCGCGAAGTGCGCCGCGCTTTGGAACACCCCTCTGCGCCCGAATGGTTGTGGTGCGTCCATTGCGAGACGTCCAGCGGCGTGCTCAATGATCTGGGTGCGCTCCGGGATTTGTGCGCGGAATTCCAGGTCAAGCTCTGCCTGGACTGCATGAGTTCGGTCGGCACGGTCGGGGTGGATCTTTCCGGGGTTTATCTGGCCTCCTGCACCAGCGGCAAGGGGCTGCGCTCCTATGCCGGCATTGCGATGGTGTTTCATCAAACCGGCGCGGCGGAGGGCTCGCAACAGCTGCCCCGTTACCTTGACCTCGCATATTATGACCAGCAGCAGGGGGTTCCGTTTACGTTTTCCTCCAACCTGCTGCACGCCCTGCACGCGGCCCTGCGGCATGTTGATTGGGAGCGGCGCTTTGCGGACACGCGCAAGCTCTCGGCCCAACTGCGCAGCGGCCTGGAGGAGTCGGGCTTCAGCCTGGTGGGCGTGGGGGCGGAAACATCCCCGGCCGTGACAACGCTGGATCTGCCGCCGGAACTCAACTCGGTCAGGCTGGGGCACGAGATTCAGGAGTGCGGCTACCTGGTCAGTTGCAACAGTGACTACCTGCGGCAGCGGAACTGGATTCAAATCTGTCTGATGGGTGAATGCAGTCCGGGTAAAGTCGCCGGTTTGATTCAGGCGCTCAGAAAGGCCGTCCGGTCGCGGAATCCCAGCAGGCGTACGGCGGCAGTCGAATGTTGAGGAAAGCGAGGTTGCTTTTATCCGCGAAACCCACCACCCGGCCCCCTCAGAGCGGCATCAAAGCCGTTGTGAAGCAACGGTCCGAACCGGATCCCAGGATTTTTGAGGCCGCCGGCAAGAAGGCTTGCACCACCCATTTCGGTGTTTTTTATCCGTTTTTTCTCTGTCGCGGCGGGTGCTCAGGGAGTTGGAGAATGAGTTTTTCGGGTTCCAATGCCGGACTTGCGGGCATCGCGAGTTCTTTGCCCGGGAGGAAGGTGGAGATCTGAGGCTGGATTTTGTCTAGTCCCCGCTGCGCACCGCCCACCCGGCTTGGACTAGGGCCTTGTAGCCGCCGATGACGGAGGAGACCTTCCGGAAACCCATTTTCCCGGCGGCTTCGGCCGTCAGCGCGGAGCGGTAGCCGCCGCCGCAATACATGAGGATTTCCGTGTCGGGGTCGGGGAAGTGTTTTTCCAGATCGCGTTCCAAAATCCCTTTGCCAAGATGAATAGCCCGCTCCGCATGGCCAGCCGCCCATTCGTGGTCTTCACGCACATCCAGCAGCACGGCGGCGGGATTGGCGCTTAGCCGGGTAAGAGCCTGATCCGGGGATACTTCGACGACGTGTTGCCTGGCATCGTTGACCAGCTTTAAAAATCCAGGTGAATGATCCATACGATCACCTTAGTTTTTCAGTTGTGCGGGTCAAACATATTTACTTTGGGATCTCTGCCGGATCGGGTTTAATGCGGTGCGTGTTCTGGAAGAAAACCGACATTGTGCTCGCGTTGAGCCTGGTTTTTGCCGTGTTTTTATGGGGCGGCAACAATTGCGCCACAAAACTCATCATTACCACTTGGCCGCCGGCCTGGATCGGGTCGACCCGGTTTCTCGGGGCGGGCGCGATCCTGCTGGTGCTGCTGCGCTGGAGCGGGTGGTTTGGACCATACCGCCCTTTGCCGCCTGGTTTGGGCCGGGAACTGTGGTGGCGCGGGGGATTAAGTCTGGCGGCGTATCTGGTCGTTTTCAACTGGGCACTGCGCCTGACCGCGGTGTCACATGTCGCTCTTTATCTGGGAGCTTCGCCGGTCTGGGCGCTGGCCTGGGAGGGGCGGCCTGAGAATGGTTTTAGGGCGCTGCCGCGCTATGGCGCCGCATTGCTGGCGCTGGCCGGAGTGTTTGTGCTGTTCGTGCCGGCGCTCAATTCCGCCCGCGCCCACTGGGTGGGAGAGATTCTTGGATTGCTGGCAAGTTTGCTGTGGACACTTTACGGGCGTCAATGCCGCCATTTCAGGTCGCGCCTTTCCGGGGTGGAAATCTCGGCGCACACGATGGCCTATGCCGGCTTGACGCTGCTGCCCTTGGCCTGCCTGGAAATCCTCCGGTCCCGTCTGGTCTGGCGCACAGACGTGGTGTTGGTTCAGGTCTATTGCGTGCTGGCCGGAGGGGTGACGGCCTATTGCATCTGGAATCACGCGCTGAGCCGCTGGCCGGCCAGTCAGGTGCTCCTTTTCAACAATCTGATTCCACTGAGCACCATGACTTGGGCTTGGTTCTGGCTGCGCGAACCCGTCACGCCCACCTTTTGGCTCGCCATGGTTTTGATTGTGCTTGGAGTCCTTCTTGGCCAGGCAAAATGGCAGCGATGGATCGCACCAGTCAGTGTGCCCGCGGAGTGATCCGGGGCGGTCATAAATCTCTTAACCATGAGTGATAAAGGCAGATTGGGCAGGCCTGACAGGCCGGCAGGCGCCGCGGTTCAGGCACAGTTTGTTCCGCGCGAACATTTGCCCCCTGCAGCCGTTTAGTATTGTTTGGCATGGACCTGAAAAACCTGAATGAAGTGCCCGCCTTTATCACCAAGGACGGGTCGGAGATCCGGGAGCTTCTGGCTCATCGCAACTCCGCGATCCGCAACCAGAGCCTGGCCGAGGCGCGGCTGCCCGTTGGCGGCAGCACCCAGGAGCATTACCATCCCCGCGCCGAGGAGATTTATTTCATCACTCACGGCCAAGGCAGGATCCGGATTGGGGACGAGGTCCGTGAAGTGGGTGTTGGAGACGCGGTGGGGATAGCGCGGGGGCTGCGTCACAAGCTGTGGAATACCGGACCGGAACCGCTGCGGCTTCTATGCTGCTGCGTCCCGGGCTACGAGCATAATGACACTGTCCTGACTGAAATGTGAACTGACCGAAATGTGAATTGACGCCGGGTGCCGGCCCGATTTTACTGCGTGGATGCACAAAGTGTTCTTTCTGGCGTGGACGGCGGCGGTTTTTATGAGCGGATGCGCCAATCATGCGGCGGACAAGGGGGGCGGGGTCGCCAAACCGCACATGGGGGCTGATTCCATTAAGAAGGCCGTGGTCATGCCCGATACACAACTCAATGGGAAGGTGGTGTCCGCCAACCCCGGACTCCGTTTTGTGGTTTTGAATTTCCCTGTCGGTCAGATGCCCCCTTTGCAGCAAACCCTCTGGGTCTATAGAGGAGGTCTCAAAATGGGCGAAATTAAGATCACCGGCCCTCAGCGGGATGACAATGTCGTGGGGGACCTGGTTGCCGGGGAGGCGGTGATCGGCGATGAGGTCCGGGACCGTTAGTGAATACGGGGAGGGCTTGGGCTTAGCGCTTGGTGGAAGGAGTTTTATCGGGGGCAGGCTCGATCATAGCCTGCACCGTCTTGGGCAGTGCGTCCTTCTGATAAGGGGAATGCAGGTTGAAATAGATTCCGCACAGTGGTCTGGCCGTGTCGCTCTGGCTGAGTATCACCGTGAGGTGGGGATCGATGGCGATGCCGTGCCGGAAGCCGGGTCCGCGGTTCTGATAGGCGTGCATTGCCTTGAGCAGAAGGGACATCATTGAGGATTGAAACTCGTCCGGCGTCTTGTCAATGCAGATGACGTATTTGTCATACGCTTTGAGCGCTTCGGAAGTTTCGGGTTGGAACATTTCAACGGTCACGCCCAGACAATAACCCACGGGTGCAAAAGGGGAAGCAAATACTTCCGGCTTGTGGACCAATTCACGGACTCGTATTGGTGCCTGCCCGACTCAGTCCGGTCGGAGTGGTTTGGCACGGGGGCCGAAGAGCGCGGTGCCGATACGGATCAAAGTGGAGCCCTCCTCGATGGCGACTTCAAAGTCCCCGCTCATGCCCATGCTCAGGCAGGGTAGGGGGGCACCCAAGATGTCTTCACCGCGGTGCTTGAGCTCACGCAGTTGGCGGAACACAGGGCGGAGGGTCTCCGCCATCGGAGACCAAGGCGGCACGGTCATAAGTCCTTGGATTTCAAGGCTGGGCAGGGCATTGATGCGGGGCAGATCCGCGAGCAACTGATCGGGGGCATAGCCAAACTTACTCGACTCCCCAACAGCGTTGACTTCAAGGAGCACTTGCAGATGTTTGCCGGCCTGTCCGGCGCGTTTGCTGAGTTCCTCGGCCAGGGCCAGGCTGTCCACGCTCTGGATCATTGAGAACAATCCGACCGCATCGCGGCATTTATTGGATTGGAGGTGCCCGATCATGTGCCAGCGGAGTTGGCCGGAGCAGAGGGGGGTTTTCGCCTTGGCCTCCTGAACCTTGTTCTCGCCGAAAAGGTTCACTCCCAGCCGCGCCGCCTCGTCAACGGCCTCCGGCGGTTGGCCTTTGGTGACGGCCATCAGGGTCACGGAATCGGGGCGGCGGCCGGCCCGGTCGCAGGCTTGCGCAAGCCGGTGCCGGATCAAACTCAGATTTTTGGAGATGTCCATGGCTGGAGGATAGAGAATAACGGGCCGATGGTAAATTGCATTGCGCGTGGCCGGCCTCGGCAAAAGATTGCAGCCGGGCCGTTGTCTGGTATAATCACGCATCTGTTGGCTTGTGCCAACCTGAGCTTATGGCGATTTTGAAATCTATTCTGATCATTCTCGAGGTGCTGCTGCTGTTTAATCTCATCATCGGGGTGCATGAGCTGGGACATTTTCTTGCGGCGCGCTGGCGAGGGTTGCGGGTGGACCGGTTTGCAATCTGGTTCGGCAAGCCGATCTGGAAACGCACCATCGGCGGCATTGAATACGCCCTTGGATGGGCACCCTTCGGCGGTTATGTGGCCCTGCCGCAAATGGCCACGATGGAGGCCATCGAGGGCAAAGGCGAAAGTTCCGGACAATCCCTCCCCCCCGTCTCGGCTCTGGATAAAATCATTGTGGCTCTGGCCGGACCTCTGTTTAGCTTCGGCCTGGCACTTGCCTTTGCCGTCGTGGTCTGGGGTGTGGGAAAGCCTGTCAGCCAATCGGACAAGACGACCACCATCGGGTGGGTCGAACCCGAAGGGCCTGCTTGGAAAGCCGGTTTGAGGCCCGGTGACCGGATTGTGGAGATTGACGGGAAAGCGGTCAGCCAGTTTCCGCCTCCGTCCCAAGACAGCATCACTTGGCGCATCGTCACCAGCGAAGGCACGAATATCGCCCTCAAATACATCCGTAACGGCCAGGAGTCCATGGCCTACGCCGTCCCCTACCACCGTCCCACCAAGGTGTTTAAACCCTTCGGCCTGCTCTCCATTCCGATCGAGCGCAAATCCCTCAGGCAAATTCTCATCGCTCCGGCCACCGAACCGGTGATTGCCGGCGTTGCTTCCAACAGTCCGGCGGCCCTGGCGGGTTTGCGGCCGGGCGACAAAATTGTCGCGATCAATGGGGAGAGGATCTTCAGCATTCTGGCGGTTTTACACGCCGAAGACGCCCTGACCAACGGGGCAGCCAACGGGGCGTCCTTGACGATTGAGCGTGGCACCGAGCGGTTCGAGCGGGTGGTTGCCTCGGAAAAGCCGCTGAAACCGCTCGGAAAGGGACCTTCTCTGGGAATCACGGAATGGCTGGCCAACACCAATGTGCTCGTCTCACACCCCTCCCCGGCCAGCCAGATCCGCGAAAGTGCCGGGCAGATCTTCGGCACCATCGGCGCTCTCTTTTCCCGTAAATCCGATGTGGGCGTGCAACAGCTGGGCGGCGCGGTCATGATCATCCGCGTCTACAGCAACCTGTTCGGGAGCGAACACGGCTGGCGTCAGGTGATCTGGTTCAGTGTCGTGCTCAACGTGAATCTTGCCATGCTCAATCTGGTTCCGCTCCCGGTGCTCGATGGGGGGCATATTCTGCTGGCACTGCTCGAACTGCTGCGCCGACGGCCTGCGAGCGGGAGGATTCTGCAGTATATCCAGAACGGGTTTGCCGCGTTGCTTATCACCTTCATGGTTTATATAGCCTTTTTTGACACCAGCGACTGGCTGCGAAGCGCCCGCAAGGACCGGCAGGACGACCAGCCGATTGTCTTCGCTCCGAAGAAATAACCCCGGCCTGGCTCAGGCCCGTTCCCGCTTGAAATCCGACGCCCAAAACCGGTAGATTTCCTCCCATGCGTTACTGCGAATCCCCCTACCTTTTTCAGCGCCGGATCACCCGCCCTGTGGTGATCGGTGATCCGGCCCGCGGCGGCGTCATCGTCGGAGGCGGACATCCCGTGGTGGTCCAGTCCATGATCACCTGCGACACGATGGATACCGCGGCCTCGGTCCGCCAGACGCTTGACCTGGTGGCGGTCGGCTGCCAGATCGTGCGTATCACCGCCCCTACGGTGAAGGACGCGGCCAATCTGGAGCACATCGTGGCCCAATTGCGCCGGCAGGGTTGCCAGGTGCCGATCGTGGCGGACATCCATTTCAAGCCCGACGCGGCTATGGAAGCGGTCAAGTGGGTCGAGGTTATACGGGTCAACCCGGGGAACTACGCCGACTCCAAGAAGTTCGCCATCAAGGAATATTCCGACGCCCAGTATGATGCCGAGTTGAAGCGGATCGAGGAGAAATTCACTCCGCTGGTGCTCGAATCGCTCCGGCTGGGCCGCGCCATGCGCATTGGCACCAATCACGGCTCGCTGTCGGACCGCATCATGAACCGATACGGGGATACGCCTCTTGGAATGGTGGAGAGCGCCCTGGAGTTCGCCCGGATTTGCAGGAAACAGAATTTCCACAACTTCAAGTTCTCGATGAAATCATCCAACCCGAAGGTGATGATCGAGTGTTACCGACTGCTGGTGGCCCGTCTGGAACAGGAGGGGCCTGATTGGAATTATCCGATTCATCTGGGCGTCACCGAGGCCGGCGAGGGCGAGGACGGCCGAATTAAGAGCGCCATCGGGATAGGCTCGCTTCTTTGCGACGGGCTGGGCGACACCATTCGCGTTTCGCTCACGGAGGACAGCCCGCGCGAGATCGAAGTGTGCGGCGATCTGCTGGCGCAGATTCCCCTCCTTGCCAATGCCGCCGGAGGGATTGCGGACCGCGAATTCGCCTTCGACCCCTTTCATTTTCAGCGGCGCACCACGCCTGAGATTCCGCTGAACGACTCGCTGAAGTGCGGCGGGGAACAGCTCCTGCGCGTGGTTGTGACCCGCGCTACCTGGGAAAAGGTGGCTCCCAAGATACGGCCCAAGGATGATGTCAAGCCGGAGGCGGTTTATGAGGATCTCAATCTTGCGGAACTGGATCCGACAGTGGATTTTGAAATCAATTGCGAAACCCAGTTGGTGACGGTCAAAGATGGTCTTCATCTTCCGCCGGTCACCGCCTTCCGCCTGCTGGCGGCAAAGCTCAAACGCCTAGGCCGCAACAACCCGATTCTCCTTAAGGACTGCCTCTGCTTTGAATCAGCCCCGCTGGAGCCGAAGATCGCATTGCTTCGCGCCTCGGTGGTCATAGGATCGTTGCTGGCCGACGGGATTGGGGACGCGATTCTGGTGCGGGGAGAGTGCGGCGGCGGTCAATCGCTCCGGCTGGCCTACAACATCCTTCAGGCCGCTGGATGCCGTTCCTTCAAGACGGATTATGTGGCATGCCCCAGCTGCGGCCGCACCCTGTTCAACCTGCAAACGGTGACGGCCCGCATCAAGGCCAGAACGGAGCATCTTAAGGGGGTTAAAATTGCGATCATGGGATGCATTGTGAACGGGCCGGGCGAAATGGCCGATGCGGATTTCGGTTATGTGGGCGGCGCGCCCAATAAAATCAACCTTTACGTGGGCAAGACTCCGATCAAATTCAACATCCCCGAGGCGGACGCCGTGGAAAGGTTGGTGGATCTCATCAAGGAACACGGCAAGTGGGTGGAACCGGAATTGCAGGAAACAGCCCCCTGAGCAGCCGGGTGCTGGATGATTTCGAACCATTTCTTCGCATACGGCACCTGGAGGCAGTCTATGGTTTGATCGGGAACTTGATCCGGCCGGGTAATCTCCGAGTTAAAATGTCTTTGCATGGGGACGCCTGAAGCTGTTTGACGCGGCTTAGCGATGCGCCCCTCCGGGGAAACAATTTGCGGTCGGCTTGACGACTTGAGCTTTATTGCATTGCAGCGTTCGTTGCATGCCTCTCCGTTGGATCTATCAACACCTCGCGCCTGCGGCATATGGATGCTCAGCCGTGGCATCCGACGCAGGGACTTCAAATACATATGCGGTTTCCGAAGGGCAGCATCAGATGATGCCATCCGAGGGGGCAGCGCGGGTTGGGCGATTCAGGGGTAACGCACCGGACTGCGTCACAAACGTCACGGATAAAATCCTGATGTCTGAAGCGGATCGAAAGAGTGAGTGTCGTGAGGGAAAAGTATCCAACCTGCTCGGCCATTTATTCGGAGTAAAAAAGGGGCTGCCTGTTGGATATGGTGTAAAAGTGTGCGACTGAAACCTTTCTGGTTTCTGGTTGTGCTATTTTGGTAACTCGTGTGAATGCTCTGGTTTTCAAGCGCCGGAGGCGCGGCCTGCCAACAGATTGGCAGGACCAAGAAATATTCCGCAGCCCCATATCCTTGCCGCCTTGCGCTTGGCGTTTGGCTCCTGAGACAGGTCGCTCCTCTGGAGCTTTGAAGACAAGACTGAAACCGGATCTGGAGGCAAGTGGAGGGATGGAAAGGATGAAATCTGAAAAATAAAAAAGCCGGGCTTTGGCTTCCCCGATTCGGTTGTATTCACGAAAATTACCATCACTGTTTCTGATGCCCAGTCAGGTTCGCGAGATCGGTGGAATCCGTGTCATACCTTTACCGAAATTCACGGGGATTCCCAACCTTCACTCTTCCCGGTGTAGAAGTGTGGGACTGAGCCCGTTTGACTGATTGCCTGCTGACCGCAACCTGCTTCAACCGAACAGGTCCATGACCGGCTTGCCGATCCCGTCGCGGGTCACATAGAAGGGGCGCTTCTCGATTTCATACGCCAGCTTAGGAGAAATTCCCATGGCTTGATAGATGCTGGCATGCAAATCCTCGATGACCACCCGGTCCTTGATGGTTTTGCAGGGGCGCTCATCTGCGGTGATTCCATGGACGTGCCCTTTCTTGACACCGCCCCCGAAGAGCAGCACCGATCCTGCGTCGGTGAAATGCCGGTGCATCCCGTAATGCTTCTCGCTCTCCACCTTCTCTGGAACGTGGACCTGATCGGTCACGCGCTTGTCCGGCTTGCCTTCAATCATGGCGTCCCGGCTGAACTCGCTGGCCAGCACGATCAGGGTCCGATCCAACAGTCCGCGGGCTTCTAGATCCAATACGAGCTGCGCAATGGGTCCGTCGATCTGCTTTTTCATGGAGATCAGGCGGGCATGGCCGTTCTCGTGGGTATCCCAGTTCAGGAATGGGATGTATTCGGTGGTGACCTCGATGTAGCGGGCGCCGACCTCTGTCAAGCGGCGTGCCAGCAGGCAGCCCAGCCCGAAACGCCCGACCATCTGATTTTCGTATTTGGATCCGGCGGCATCACGGGCGGCCTCGAACTTCTGGCCGGGCTGGTAGCCGGGCACATATTTGCGCACGCTCTCCAGAGGTTCCAAGGCGAGATCGAATGCTTTAGCCGCCGGTGAACTCAGGAGACGATGGGCGTTGTCCAGCGATCGGAGCAGAGATTCCTTTTGATAGTCGCTGCCGTGCTCTCCCACCGGGCTGGCGGCAAGGAGTTTTTTGTAGAACTTGTTTCGATCCTCGAAGCGTCCCGGCGTCATGCCGCCTGGAGGACGCACCGTGTTGGCGGCCTGATCCGGAAATGGAATGTTGAAGGGCCCGTGTTCGCTCCCGAGAAATCCGGCTGTGGTGAAGGCTTTGAGTTCCTCGCCTTCTCCGTTGTCGAAGCGCTGGCCAATGTTGATGAAGGCTGGCACCGCCGGGTTCAGAGGGCCGAGCGTGCGCGCCATCACCGCGCCAATATGGGGTGCAGCCACGGTTTGGGGCGGCGCGTAGCCGGTGTGCCACATGAATTGATGGCGCGAGTGGAGGATTAATCCCAGATCTCCCGCAGTGTAGCTCCGGATGAGGGTGCCGCGGTCCATCACCGCGGCGGTTTTTTCCAGCCCCTCCGAAAACCTGATTCCATCCACTGCTGTGGGGATGCTGGGGAATGTGCTCAGAAAGGCGTCCGGTGCCATGCCCTTGGTGAATGGTGTGTAGCGCTTAGGATCGAAGGTCTCCGTGCTGGCCATGCCTCCACCCATCCACAGAACGATCACGGTATCGGCACTGGCCTCGAGCTTTTCCAGTTCCGCCGCGGAGGCGCGCCGCGGATAGCCAGCGGCCAGGGCAGACAGGGTGGCCGCGCTGGCGGTCTTGAGAAAGTCGCGGCGCGACCAGTGGGTTGAGTTGCTCATTTGTTGTTCCTCAGTAGACCAGTTGAAACTCCGGCAGCATGGCCAGCGTCCACAGCAGATCCTCCACGCCAGCCAGGCGGGTAGGGTCGCCGATGATTCGCCGCGCGAGATGCAATTCTTTGGATGTGGGAGGACGGCTTATGGCTTTACGATAGGCAGTGGTGATCAGCTCATCGGAGGAATGCGGTTTTCTGCTCAAGGCCGCTTCCGCCCCGCGTCGAATAAGGTCGGCCAGTTCGGATCCGTTGGTGAGTTCCAAGGCCTGCAGCGTGGTGGCGGCCGGAAGGCGCACGGTGACGATCTGTTCCCGGTTCGGGCGGCCCAGAGCGATCTGCAATTGATCCGCTGCAACCAACACCGAGCGGACGGAGGCGAAATGATTGGTGTGACCGTCCGCCTGATGGAGTGTTGGCACCGGGTTAGGATACCAAGCGCCAGTAACGCTCCCGATAGCATCGCGGAATTGTTCCGCAGAAAGGCGACGCACTTCGGGGCCTCGGAACACAAATTTCGGGTCGGTCTGTTCCGTTGCCGCCACAGCAGGAAGTTGGTAGGCATTCGAAGTCAGCATCACCTCGATCAGGCGCTTTACATCGTAGCCATGGTCTGCCAAGTCCTCGGCCAGCCAATCCAGCAGGTCGGCGCTCCAAGCAGGCTTTTCCATGTCATCGACCGGTTCCACCAGACCGCGCCCATAAAACTTCTGCCAGAGCCGGTTGACCAAGGTGCGGGTAAGGCGTCCGTCCTCGCGCCGTGTGATGAGCCGCGCCAGGCTTTCCAGCCTGACTTCCTTGTTGGTGGAGGCCTGCACATCCCCCAACTGCTGGTAGATGAATTTAGTCGGCGCGGTCTTGCCGGTGGGCTTGTCGCACAGCACCATTTCAAGGGGGCCATCCGCATACAACCCGGCCATTCCATAGGCGTCGGCCAGTGTCCAGTCGTTTATGAAACTGTCGTGGCAGCTGGCGCACTTGAGGTTGATGCCCATGAACACTTGGGAGATGTTCTGCGCCGCCTGCATGTGGGGTTTCTGGCTCGCGTTGACCACGCCCCGCCAGACAATGCCCTTGGTGAACCCTTCACTGGCGGGAGTCGGGTGAACCAGCTCGGCCACAAATTGGTCGTAGGGCTTGTTGGTTTCGAGTGCGGAGTAGAGCCACTGGCTGATGGCCTTGCGACCGCCGTCGATATAGCCGGTGCCTTGATAGTCGTTGCGAAGGAGGTCATTCCAGAACGACAGCCAGTTCAGCGCGTAATTTACATTGTCTTCCAGCAACCTTCGGACCAGTTGGGCGCGCTTATCCTTATCTGGGCTGGCCATGAAGGATTCCAGTTCGTCAGTGGGGGGGAGCAGACCAACGATGTCCAGATAGACGCGCCGCGCAAACAACCGGTCATCCACCGGCTTGCCCGGTTTCACATGGTGTGCCGGATAATAGGGGGCTAGCAATTGGTCAATGGGATTGGCCGTCTTTTCGCCGGTTTTAGGAAGTGCGGGGCGGCGGGGCTTGAGATTCAACGGCTCCGCTCTGGCAAAGGATACAGACTCATCCCAGTGCGCCCCCTGATCGATCCAAGCCCGCAGCAGACCGACCTGTTGCCGGGTCAATTTCGTTCCCTTTTTCGGCATGACTTTGTCGGGATCCACTCCGGCGACCAATTCGATGAGATAGCTTTGAGCGCTTTCCCCTTCAACGACCGCTGGCCCGGTGGTTCCGCCCTTGAGAAGCGTCTGGCGGGAGTCCATCCGGAAGTCGCCCTTGGCCCGTCCATGGCCATGGCAGTTGATGCAGCGATCCTCCAGAATGGGTTTGATTTCCTTCTGGAAATCAATCGGACGACTGCCGGGGGGGGGGAGTTGTTGTATCTGCGCGGGAGACAAGGCGGCTGCGGCGTGGAGGCACGCAGCCAGCATCAGGCTCAAGGCGGGCGCAAACGATTTCATGGATGTAGTATTTAGCCTTGAGCCAGAAAAAGGACAGGCAAAAGTTCGCGATTTTGAAGGAGCCCTTCAGGGTTCTCATCCTCCGGTGGCTTGCGTCCAGAATTCCCCTGCCAAAATCCCCCGGGCTTTGCCGCAGGGAGTCAGAATGGGCGTGCTGTAAAAGTGTGTGACCGGTTTGGAGTAGAATAGTGTTGGAGTCACCCAATTCCGCTGTTTATGCTCCTTTGAATGACCAGCCCATGTTTGACATGAATTTTATTTTGCCCCGATTGCACAAGACACCCGCTTTGAATTCTCTTTCCAGATGCGCTGCCAGCTTCATCGCTGCCTTGCTCCTGCTTGCCGCCACCTGCACCGCTGCCGATCTCTCACCTGAACCAACCTCGGCCAAAGCCGGAAAGATCCCCGACAAGCTTGTTGTCATGACCTTTGACGATTCAGTGGCCGATCACGCCACTTATGTCGCGCCGCAGCTTAAAAAATTCGGCTTCGGTGCGACCTTCTTCATCACGGAGGGCTTCAATTTTCTCACAAATAAAACACGCTACCTCACCTGGGAGCAGATCAAAGAACTCAATGACGCAGGGTTTGAGATCGGTAACCACACCCGCAACCACCAGAGCGTCCAAACCCAGAGCCCGGATCAGATTGCGGCCGATGTCGCCCATATCGAGCAGCAGTGTGCAGCCCACTGCATTCCTCGACCGACCAGTTTCTGCTATCCCGGTTACGCCACCAGCCCTGCTGCTGTGCAGGTCCTGCGATCCCGGGGATATCGGTTCGCCCGTGCCGGAGGCAGACAGGCATTTGATCCAGTCAAGGACGACCCCCTGCTCATGCCTCAGGCATTTGATTCCAAGCCGGATTGCAAGTTTGAGCAGTTCGTCGCTGCTGTTGCCCAAGCCCGGTCGGGCCACATCGCCGTCATGACCTTTCATGGTGTGCCCGATCTGGAGCATCCCTGGGTCGATACCGCCCCGGCCAAGTTCGAGAAATATCTGGAATATCTCAAGGAGCAGGGCTGCACGGTGGTTTCCGTGCGGGATATGGCAAAATATCTCCCGCCGCCCAAATAACGCTGGGCGGTTGCAGCCGCCCCGATTTATAACTGGTATGATAAAACGCAACATCAGCTCCAGTTACATTGGGTTCCGGATGCTGCTGTTTATGGCTTTGGCCTGGACTTGTGCCGGCTCGGAAAAGAACCCCGATTCGAAATCAAATCTCCTGTCCAATGCTTCCTTTGAGGAGACGGGCGGTTCTGGCCTGCGCGGCTGGGAGTCCCGGGCGTGGGCAGGAGGTTCGAAAGTCGAGTGGAAAATCGATTCGAGCGCGCGGACCGGAAGGCGCTGCGCTTCCATTTTTTCCCTGGCCGGCGCCGATGCCGCATGGAGCATAAAGGCGAGGGTCAAAACAAACTCCTTCTATCGGCTCTCCGGCTGGATCAGGACCCGTGAGCTCCGGGGGGCGCTGGGCGCTTTGATCAATGTCCAAGGTCTGCCGGATGCAAAAACGGCGGCCGTGACAGGCACCAGAGACTGGACCCGGGTTTCTACCGTGTTCCAGTCCGGAGCGGCAACTGAATTGGAAATCAACTGCCTCTTTGGCGGTTGGGGCTCATCGACCGGGCAGGCATGGTATGACGACGTCAGCTTGCACCAGTGTGCCGCTCCGTCCGAGGATACCACCGCAACAGTGTCGATAGATACACGGGCCGCGTCGTTTCCCTACAGCCCGATGATCTTTGGCGGGTTTCTCGAGCACTTCGACCGTCAGATTTACGGCGGAGTCTTCGAGCCGGGGTCGCCCCTGGCCGATGCGCGTGGATTCCGCACTGATGTGATTGCGGCGCTACGGGAGCTGAAAGTTCCTGTTATTCGATGGCCCGGTGGATGTTATGCCAGCGGTTATCACTGGGAATCCGGCGTCGGCAAGCAACGGCATCCCACGGATGACATGGCTTGGGGAGTTGTGGAGCCGAATACCTTCGGCACTGATGAGTATGTGGACTTCTGCCGCCAGATTGGTTCCATTCCCTATGTTTGCAACAATGCGGGCAACGGGACTGTTCAGGAGATGGCTGGCTGGGTTGCCTATTGCAATGGAACCGATGCGGATCATGTTCGGATTCGCGCCGCAAATGGGTATCGGCAGCCGCGCGCCGTCAACCTCTGGAGCATTGGTAACGAAAACTGGGGGAGGCATGAGATCGGTTACAAGCCTATTGAGCAGTGGGCGCCGCTTGTGCTTGAGGCCGCAAAGCGGATGCGCGCCGTCGATCCCGCGATTGAGCTCACGGCGGCGGCTGTTCCGGACAAGTCCTGGCTCCTGCCATTGCTGAAAACCGCCGGCCCTTATCTTAACTACATCTCCATCCACAACTACTGGACTCCTCTCTGGGAGAATTTTTCCGTGCCGAATTACATGTCGAGCATCCTCAAGTCGGAGGAGCCGGAGCGCAGCATCGCCAATACGATCGGGATTCTGCAGGAATCCGGTCAGCGCGGCCGGATTAAAATCGCTTTTGACGAATGGAATCTGCGCAGCTGGCATCATACGGGATTCCCGCGCAAGACGGTCCAGGACTATGCCGATCCGAAGGTGATTGCACTGGTGGCTGAGCGCGCCAAGAGCGACCTTGCTTCGCAATACACCCTGGCTGATGCACTGTTTGCGGCTTCCTTTTTCAATGCCTGCCTGCGCCACGCCGGGGATGTCGGCATGGCCAATGTGGCTCCGCTGGTCAACACCACCGGCCCCTTGTTTGTGTATCCCAAGGGAATCGTCCGGCGCACGCATTTTTATGCGATGAAGATGTATGCCAACGAGCTGCAAAATAGGGTGGCTGCGATTGAACTCAGCTCGGGCTGCTTTGCCGGATCCAATGCTGCCGTGCCGATTGTCGACGCCATTGCGACCGTGGACGAGTCCGGCAAAAGCTGGGCCCTTGCTCTCGTGAACCGGCACCCCGAAAAGCGGGTGCAATGCTCTGTTCATCTCAAGGGGCGCCAGCTCAAAGGTGACTATGAAGCCATTGTGCTTGCCGGCGATTCTCCGGATGCTTTTAACGACATAGACCATCCCGAGCGGGTTGTGCCGGTTTTGACGCGGATGTCTTTTTCCAAGGAAAAGGTCTGCCTGCCTCCCCACTCGCTCAGCATCATCAAGATCAAATTCAAATAGTCGGCGACTTTCAAATTACGAATTAATGAAAAGTAAAACTTCCGTTTCACTGGTGCTGCCCATACTGAGCCTTCTTTGCCTGCGGGCTGAAATCACTCAAGCTGCAACGCCGCTGGTAACCCATGTGAACATCCTCCAGGGGACGGATTCCGATAAGGATTTATCCCACGGGAACACACTGCCGCTGGTGGGAATGCCCTGGGGGATGGTTGCCTGGTCCATACAAAATGCCAGAGGGGAGAATGGTCGCTGGTTCTTTCAGCCCAACGGCACATTCGAGGGGTTCAGGGCCACCCACCAGCCTTCTCCGTGGATGGGGGACTATGGGCAATTTCTCATCGTGCCGGACCTGGCCCGGTCAGGACCGGGTAGCACCACCTATGATACAAACACCGCCGTGCTGCAGCCCGATTATGAGCGGCTCGATCTTCTGGGCGGAGCCATCACCGCGGAGCTGACCGCCACTGAAAGCTGCGGGGTTTTCCGGATTACCTTCAAGGAAGGGGCTGCGGGTCGGCTCCGGCTGAAGAGCTTTGGCGAGGCGGAATTCAAAATTGCCGGGCGCAAGGTCTATGGCGTCAGCCGCGTTAAGCCACGGGGCACCCCGCAGAATTTCGGAGTTTATTTTGTTTTGAGTCTGGATCGGGACATCACATTGGGTGAGTCCGATTCATCAGGAATTTTCAATCCCGGCGCCAAGTTCAAGGAGGTCCATCGCTGCGTTGAGTTTAAGACCTCTCCAAACAAGGCTGTCTTGCTCAAGGTCGCCACGTCCTTCATCAGTTGGGAACAGGCGGAGCAGAACCTTCACGCGGAGACGGAGGGGGATTTTGATTCGGTGCATCAACGGGTGGCTGCCGTCTGGAATGAGCGCCTTGGCAGGATGGAAATCGAAGCGGATCCGGGGCGGAATAAAACGTTTTACAGCTGCCTCTATCATGCCCTGATGTTTCCACAGCGGATGTTTGAATTGGATGCCTCGGGAAAACCGATTCACTACAGTCCCTACGATGGGAAGATTCATGACGGCGTTCTCTATGGAAACATCGGCATCTGGGACGCCTTCCGAACCACGTTTCCGCTTCTCACGCTCGTTTATCCCGGGCAGCTCAATGAGATCCTTCAGGGCTTTGTCGCTGCCGCCAAAGAGGGGGATGGCACGCTGCCTGAGTGGCCCAGTCCGGGCTATCGGCGTTGCATGATCGGCCAGCATTGCGCCGCCATCTTTGCCGATGCCCTCGCGAAAGGGCAGAGAGGTTTTGATGTGGACGCTGCCTATGAGTCGCTGCGTAAAAGCGCATTTACCCCTCCCTCTCCCGGCATGCTGGTCAGAGACGGTATGGAATCGTATCTGCAACTCGGTTACACTCCGGGCATCCGCTATTCTGTCTCCACGGCCTTGGACTATGCGTATGACGACTGGTGTGTAGCCCGCATGGCCCGGCTGCTCAACCATCCCGATGTCGAAACCACTCTTATGGCTCGGGCCCAAAACTATCGCAAGCTCTGGGATTCGTCGGTGGGGTTCATGCGCGACAGGAAACCCGACGGAAGCTGGGTGGAGCCCTTCGATGAATTTGCCTGGGGCGGCCCCTATGCGGAGTCCGGACCTTGGCAGGCCAGCTGGTTTGTTCCCCATGACCCCGCAGGGCTGGCAAGCCTGCTGGGTGGGCGCGACCAATTTGCCGCCAAATTGGATCGCCTGATGAGTCAGCCTCCGACCTTTCATGTGGGGGGCTATGGCCATCCGATCCACGAAATGGTGGAGATGTCCGTCATTCCCTTTGGCCAATGTTCATTGGGAAATCAGCCCGCATTCGGAATCCCCTATCTCTTCGCTGCCATAGGCCAACCTTGGAAGACGCAATACTGGACGCGCAGAGCCTGCCGCGAGCTCTTCAATTCCACCCCCAGAGGCTTTCCCGGGGATGAAGACAACGGTTCCACGGCCAGTTGGTATATCCTCAGCTCGATTGGTCTTTACCCGGGCTGCCCGGGAACGCCGGAGTATATTGTCACCAGTCCGCTGTTCTCCAAGGTTGTTCTCCATCTGGCGGAGCGGAAAACACTCAAAATTACCGCTTCTTCCAACAGCGAGAAAAATGTCTATATCCAGAAACGCCGGTTCAACGGGCGCACAGATTCAAAAGTCTGCATCTCCCATCAAGACCTTATCAGGGGAGGTGAACTCCATTTCCAGATGGGACCGGAACCGAAATCACAAACACTTGGCTCTGCGGATTTGCCATATTCCGCATCGTCTTCAGAGTGATTCAAGAAGTGCATGCGCAACATGCCGACAAAATTGGCGATGTGGAATCTGGTGATTGTGGCGATTGCCTCTGGCTGGAGTCAAGCGATGCCGCAACCTCCGGCCTTCCAGCTTGCGCGAAACCCGCAGACCGGCTTCGTCTCGAGCCTCCGCTGCAGCGGGGAACTGGATCCAGTTGAGTTCATTCGCCCCGGTTCATCTCTCGGCCCGGTCCGGCTCCGGGTTCGTGCCCAATCGCTCCAGGGCAATGGGCCATGGCTCGAAGTAACACAATCCACCAATGTCACGAAGCTCTGTTTACTGGATCTTTTTTCCAGAATGGATGCCGTCGCAGATTCTCTGGCGTGGGAAGTGACAGTCCGAAATGCCACCACCACCGGGCTGGAGATCGGTGATCTCGAGTTGCCCTTGCCGATGAACACGGATTATGTGACCGATCCCGAAGAGACGTTCCGGCACCGGTTGTTCAAGCACGCGTTCATCGCCGGAGCCGGTTCTTTTATCTACTGGATCCCGGTCAAGGGCACCGGATCCATCCTTCTGTTGCAACCGGACGCCGGCACAAGTCTGGAGTTCTTCCATGCCCGGGGCATGGACTATGCCCGAGGAAGGGAAGAGTTTTCCGTTTTTGTGCATTCCAAGGCCAGCGCGCAGACGGCTCCGCAAGGCCGCTGGCGCCAGACTCGAACCAGCCGGATGTTGCGCCCTGGTGAATGCATCACCAACCGCCTCACGTTCCGCTTTGCTGAACATTACCAGGATGTCCGCGATCATCTCTATCGCAACGGCGGTGTCGATGTTCAGGTGGCTCCGGGAATGGTTGTGCCGCGCGATCTCACGGCCATGATTGCGCTGCGAACCCGCCTGAAAGTCGAAAAGCTGGCTGCGGAATTTCCCGACCAAACCCGCGTGGAATACGTCGGCCCCGCCCCTGGCTCGAACCATGTTTACCGGGTGAAATTCAAAAAGCTTGGAGAAAATCTGCTCACGCTTCGCGGGGCGGGGGGCTGGTCCATGCCCCTGGAGTTTTTTGTCACCGAACCCCTCGAAACCCTGATCCGCAAGCGGTCCGCATTCATCGTCCATCACCAGCAACACCGCGATCCTGCCCTCTGGTATGACGGCCTCTTCTCCCTGTGGGATCGACGCCACCCTGACGGCAGGGGGCTGCTCGGGCCGGATCATACCGGCGGCCTGAACCTCTATGCTGTTAGCGGCTCGGATGATCCCAGCAATAGCAAGGGCCTGCTGGTGGGGCAGAAGAATGTGGCCTTTCCAGATGCGGCAGAGATAGAGGCTCTCGAGTATTATGTGCAGCATTTTGTCTGGGGTAAACTCCAGCGAACCAATGACGAGAAACCCTATCCCTACGGTGTCTATGGCTCCGATTCATGGAAACAAAACCGGTTCACCGATCGCGACATCCTCGCGCTTGGAGTCAGCAGGCCCGGCGGTCCAAGTGCTTGCCGGATGTGGCGCACTTACGATTACACCACGCTTTTTGCCCTTTATTTCGATCTCTATCGCATCGCCAGGCAGCGGCCGGATCTCGTCAAGGTGCTTGATGCGGCCGGTTATCTGGAGCGCGCCTACGGAACGGCCCGCGCCTTTTTCGAAGTCCCCGCCGGCATCCGCATGGAGGGGGGGTGGAGTTTTAAGGGGTGGGTGGACTGGCAATACACCACCGGAAACTTCCATGAAAAATATCTGCTTCCGATCATAGCCGCTTTGGAGCAGGAGGGCCATGCGGACAAGGCGAAGTATCTCCGGGGCGAGTGGGAGAAGAAGGTGAAGTACTTCATTTACGACAATCCCTCGCCATTTGCGTCTGAAATGCCGATCGACTCCACAGCCTACGAATCCACCTATGCGGCTGCCGCCTATGCGCTGGGCCACGGATTGCAGGCCGACACCAATCTCTGGCGCGATCCCAATCACGACCGGTGGTATTCGCATCCGGTGATTGATCCTAGTCGGCATAAAGATTTTCTTGAGCGTCAGCATGCGGCCAACCTAGCCTGCCGGGGCGTGCTTGAGGCCAACTACTGGTCGCTGGGCAGCGATTTTCGAGGCTCCGGCAGCGCAAGCTATACCCTGAGTTATATGTCGCAGATGGGCGGATGGTCCGTGCTGGATTATGCGCTGCACTTTGATCCGCAGCCGGCGGCGAATCTGCGCCTGGGCTATGCCTCCATGCTGAGTTCCTGGGCGCTGCTGAACAGCGGTGACTCCAAGTCCAACTTCGGGTTCTGGACCCCGGGGCCCCAAGATGATGGTGCCATGAGCTGGGGGTTTCAGCCCCGCCAATCCGGGCCCGAATGGGCACCCACCCTCCAGCATCTTTCCCGTGGCGCGTGGCCCGTCTGCGGTGAGGCTGATCACGGATTGGTCGCCGGTATTGAGTCCGCTTGCACCGTCTTGTTCGACGACCCGCTCTTTGGCCTCATGGCCTATGGCGGCGATGTCCGGCAAAGTCGCGGTATGATAAAGGTCATTCCCCGTGACGGAGTTCGCCAAAGGTTCTATGCCATGATTGATGGCCGCCGCTTGCAGTTATCTTTGGACAGGGACGGTTTTGCCGCTCATGAACCACTGCTGCTTAACCAAGGATTGGACCGGATCCGATTCAGCATTGAAAATCGGGCGCCGCAGGCCCATCCGGTCCGGCTAAGTATCGAAGGGTTGCCGGCAGGCGATTATCGGATCCTTTTTGGAATAAAGGTCATTGAAATTCATGCGGCGGCTTGGACTGCGGTCGAAGTCCCAATCTCCCTTCCGTGTGGTCGAGGTGCAAGGGTTGATATAGAGCCGCATCTGCCTTTCCGAAAATGATTCTAGTGCGCCGGGCGTTGATAATTAGGCATAATTATTTCCACCCGCTACTTTTGCAAGGGCATCCTTGGCCCTTTTGATTCTCAGGAGGATTTCCCGCCCTTCGGCTCTCCAGACGTGGAAATGTTTTTTGGTCTCCATGGCCTTCGTGAGCTCCATGATCAACCAGTTTTGGGATGGTATTTTTACCATGAAGGACGTGGAGAACATGAGGTGGGAAGGATGGGTATGAAAGGAAAGCCTCTTAGAGCCTGTCTGAAAAGTCATGATCGTCCAGCAATCAAGCGAGTCTGCGGAGTTGGATTCGTATCATTGCAATATATACCAAAGCCTCTGCGCTGGAGTCCGTGGTCTCGTAATCGCGCACCAGTCGCCGCTGGCACA
>CAIQOK010000049.1 GCA_903873415.1 uncultured Verrucomicrobiota bacterium
GCGCGATCCCTTTCAATGGAAAGTGGACATCGGCCAGCGGCAAAAAGTTGGCGTCATTCCTGACCGGGTGTTTGGCTTGGAATTTAACGGCCAGCAATCTTGGTATTGCCTCGAAGCCGACCGGGGCACCATGCCCATCACGCGCGGCCAGCTTGACCAGACCAGCTTCCAACGAAAGCTCCTCGCCTACGCCGCAACCTGGTCGCAGCACCTTCACCGCACCCGGTTCGGTTGGCAGCGGTTCCGCGTGTTGACCGTCACCACCAGCACTCAACGGGTTCAAGGAATAATAGAGGCGAGTCAGGATTTGGCGCACGGCCACGGCCTGTTTCTGTTTCTGGATGCCGCAACTTTGTCTAAGCACGGCGATATTCTCACGATTCCATGGCAGACCTGCCGGCCGGAAAAGACCGAAAAATTGACATAATCGTCATTCTGTTGCCTGCTGGTGTGCCCCTCTAGTTTCTTTTTTTGCTTCGTGCTAGGGTGCGATCAGATGCCGGATTCACCGGTATTGTTCCCCCCAAACAGCACATTGAAAGGAGTCATCCTATGCCTAAAAAACCGTTCGTAGATTTTCGCGAAGTTCGTTCGCGAATCACCATGGAACAGGTCTTGCAACACTACGGTGTGCTCGACTCGTTCAAACGCACCGGCGACCGCCTGAGCGGGCCTTGCCCGATTCACGGCGGCAGCAACCCCACGCAATTCCGGGTTGATACCGAAAAAAACCTCTGGAATTGCTTCAGCGAATGCAAGCACGGCGGCAACGTCCTGGACTTCATCGCCAAAAAGGAGGACGTGTCCATTCACGAAGCGGCCATCAAAGCCTGTGAATGGTTCAACATTCCGCTGGACGAAGTTAAGTCCAACGGAAATGCCGCGCCGGAGTCCGGGGAACATTCCCCGGCACCGGTCGCAAAACCGAAATCAGCATCGCCCGCCAAGCCGGAAGACTACTCGCCCAATCCACCCTTGAAATTCAAGCTTGAGAAATTGGATCGCGCCCATCCGTATTTTGCGGAGCGCGGTCTCAGCCAGGAAACCGTCATTGATTTTGGCCTTGGCTATTTCACCGGCGACAAGGGGCTGATGATTGGTCGCATCGTCATTCCGATTCACAACATCAAAGGTGAAGTCGTTGCGTATGCGGGACGTTGGCCGGGTGACCCTCCCGATGGCACGCCGAAATACAAACTCCCCACCGGTTTCAAAAAGGGGCAGGAAGTATTCAATCTGGACCGTGCCATCAAAGAAATGACGGAGCGTCCGTTGATCATCGTCGAAGGATTCTTCGATGCCATCAAACTCCACCAGCACGGCTACCGGAATGTCGTTGCCATCATGGGCAGCACCATGACGGCCATGCAGGAGGATTTGATTCGTCGGAACACGAACCCGAACAGTCACGTCGTCGTCATGTTTGACGAGGACGAAGCGGGCAGGGCGGGGCGCGAGGAAATCGCCACCCGTTTATCCCGGTTCTGTTTCGTGAAAATCCATGTGTTTGACCAACCCGACATGCAACCGGAACACCTAACTGCCGACGAAGTGCAGTCGTTGTTCCAGTAAAGGAGACGTCATGGATGTTCTTTGCACCACCTGTGGCGAGCCGTGGGATGTTTATCATCTGCGGCACGACGCCATTCACGAGACAGACCTCGATCATGCGGAAGCCAAAGCGTGGTCGGGGTTGTCTCCGCAACTGCGCCTTTCGCAGCGGTATCGCGAGAAGTTCAAAGCCGCCGGCTATGAATTCGGCACCAGCATCATGAATGTGTTGCGGTGTCCGGCTTGTCCAAAAGGAGCCAAGCCCGACCCGGACAAGGCCGCGCTGAAAGCCGGCATCGTCGAAATCCTCGGCGATGACGAAGACGGGATCGCCGCCACCTTGGAGGACTTGCGACTATGAGTGCGCCCACCAGTCCATCTCTGACGCTGGGGCAGATTGTCGCCACGCCTAATGCGCTTGCCCACATCACCCAGACTGACATCACGCTGGCGCTCGCGCGTCATGTGGTCGGTGATTGGGGCGAGCTCTGCGCCGAAGATAAGCAAGTAAACGATCAGGCCCTGACGGAAGGCATGCGGATTTTGTCCGCGTATCATGCCGCCAATGGCACGAAATTCTGGATCATCACCGAAGCTGACCGCTCGGTCACCACTGTGTTGCTCCCGGAAGACTATTGAAGTCACAGCCTCTTTCTCACGAAAGGGGCTTTTTTTACGAAAGGAACAAATCGGCGGACACGCTGAAATATTTTGCCAACGTGCGCACGTGCGCCAGCGTCAACTGCCGTTCCCCGCGCAGAATCATCGCGCCCAGCGTCCGGTGAACATCCAACAGGCGGGCCAAATCCGCCGCGCTCATATCGTGCGCTTCCAACAAATGTTGCAAGGCATCCAAGCCGGTCACTTTGGCCGTGTCCAATTGCGCGTGCTCTTTTTCGTAATCCTCGATGAGCCGGCAAAGCAGATCGAAATAATCTTCCTGGTCGGCCGTCAGCTTGTGCCCGGCCATCGCATCCGTGATTTCAGTCACGTTTTCGTAATCCACCTTGTCGTGAATCGGGCGCGGCGTCAGC
>CAIQOK010000050.1 GCA_903873415.1 uncultured Verrucomicrobiota bacterium
CAGCGGCGGAGCAGGCACTTTGAGATTCCGGACTTGGGTCAGGCTCAGATTTGCAATCGTCACCGTCACCATGCCGCCGGTCATTTGTGACAACGCATTCGGCGTGTTCAGCCAACGAAAAAGAAAGCGAGTATCCAGATGGTCTTGGATACGGATAATTGCGACGGCCTGATTGCAATTCATCTCTGCCGGTGCGGATTCCGGCACAACTGCTGAGCGACCGATTGTTCCGGCGATGGAGAGCAGGACATCGCCTCGCTGGATGCGCGACCGTTCCAGAGTTTTGTGTGTCTGCTGGTCGATGAATAGAGTATCGCCGTTCAACTCGACAGTCCCTTGCTGGATGTTCTGCACCCGAAGAAAGGAAATTCCAGAATCCGAAAATGGCATTCCAAAGCTCGTTGGAGTCGTGCCTTTGGTAATGACCTGACAGCACTCAGCAAGTTGGCGAAGCGGCCAGTTCACTTCAGCATCCCCTCTAGTTCCTTCATGCCCTGATGAATCTCCGCCTCCAGTTGGCCGAGGGCTTTGACGATTTCGCCCGGCGGGCGGTGCGCGACTTCGGCGTGGACGACTTCCTTGTAGCGGTTGAGCGAAAGGTCGTAGCCCTGCGTGGCGAGGTCGGCCTTGGGCACGCAGAAGCTTTGCGCGGTGCGCGGATTCTGGCGCTCGGCCCGGTCACGCTGTGTCCAGCGGGCGAGAATGTCGGGCAGGTTGTTCTTCGCGTGGTCGGCGGCGGTGAGCGCAGTCCTGGGCACTGGGCCGAGCTTTTCCGGCGGGAGGAGTTCGGTGCGTTTGTCGTCGAGCGACATGCCGTCGGCGTCCACGTCGTAGAACCAGACGTGGTCCGTGCCGCCGGAGTTGGTCTTGGTGAAGAGGAGGATGGCGGTGGAGACGCCGGCGTAGGGCTTGAACACGCCGCCGGGCAGGGAGATGACGGCGTCGAGTTTCTGTTCCTCGACGAGGAGCTGGCGCAGGGTCTTGTGCGCGTTGGATGCGCCGAAGAGCACACCGTCGGGCACGATGACGGCGGCGCGTCCGCCGGGCTTGAGCAGGCGCAGGAAGAGGGCGAGGAAGAGCAGTTCGGTCTTCTTGGTCTTGACGATTTGCTGAAGGTCTTTGGCGCAGGTCTCGTAATCGAGCGACCCGGCAAACGGTGGATTGGCGAGAACCAGCGTGTATTTTTCCTCCTCGCCGGCGTGATCCTGGGCGAGCGAGTCGCGGTAGCGGATGTCGGGATTTTCCACGCCGTGCAGGAGCATATTCATGCTGCCGATGCGGAGCATGGTGTTGTCAAAATCGAATCCGTGAAACGTCTGCTCGTGGAAATGCTTTTTGAGCTGCGGGTCGCGGAGAATTTCCGGGTGATGCTCGCGGAGGTATTCGCCCGCCGCGACCAGGAAGCCACCCGTGCCGCACGCGGGATCGCAAATGACATCCTTGGCCGTGGGCGCGGTCAACTCGACCATGAGTTGAATGATGTGGCGCGGGGTGCGGAACTGGCCGTTCTGCCCGGCGCTGGCAATTTTGCCCAGCATGTATTCGTAAAGGTCGCCCTTGGTATCGCGTTCTTCCATCGGCACGCCGTCAATCATGTCCACGACCTTGGCAAGCAACGCGGGTGTGGGAATGGTGAACCGCGCATCCTTCATGTGATGCGCGTAGGTGGAATCGTCACCGCCGAGCGTGCGCAGGAACGGGAAAACGTGGTCGTTCACGACCTCGAACATTTCCTTGGCCTCAAAATGTTTGAACCGCGACCAGCGACAATCTTCGTAG
>CAIQOK010000051.1 GCA_903873415.1 uncultured Verrucomicrobiota bacterium
CACCGCCCGCCAGATGACCGAATTTGTGTTCGGTGGCGTGTTGATGGGCTTTGCGGTCAAGGTTCCGATGGTGCCTTTTCACACCTGGCTGCCTGCGGCATATGCCGAGGCCCCCAGCGCAACGACGATGCTGCTGACCGGCGTGATGTCGAAGATGGGCTTGTATGGGTTTCTGAGGATCCTGCTGCCGCTTTTTCCGGAGCAGACCCGTTGGTTGCGCACGCCGCTGCTCGTGCTGGCTGTGGTCACAATTGTTTTTTCAGCTTGTGCGGCCTTTGCCCAGCGCGATTTGAAGCGAATTCTGGCTTACTCGTCCATCAACCATCTGGGCTACTGTCTGCTGGGTGTCTTCGCGTTGGCCGGCGCGGGTGGAACGGCGCTTTTGCCGGCAACGGAGAAGGCTGCGGCGCTCAGCGGCGTGTTGTTGCAAATGTTCAACCACGGGCTCACGGCAGCCATGCTGTTCTGGCTGGTAAGCGTCCTGGAACAGCGCAGTGGCGGCCTGCGCGGATTGAACGACTTCGGAGGGTTGAGGAAAACCATGCCTGTGTTTTGCGGGGTCACGGGCATCGCCCTGTTTTCATCCCTCGGACTGCCTGGGCTTAACGGGTTTGCCGGGGAATTTCTTATCTTCAAAGGCTCATTTCCTCTAGCCATGGGGGCCGTGTCTTTGGCCGCGTTTGGCCTCTTGGTGACTGCTGTTTTTATCCTCACGCTGATGCAGCGTTTGTTCCACGGCCCGTTGAATTCGAAATGGGTCCGGCTGCCCGACCTGACGCGGGGCGAGCGATTGCTTTTCGCTTTGCCCGTCGGACTGATGTTCCTTTTGGGGCTCTGGCCGCAGTTGTTGGCGAGCATCGTCAACAGTACCGTCGTGCGGATGGTCGGGCGACTGCCTTTTTAGCCGCGGATGAATTGGACTGAACGGGAGCAGGGCTTCGCCGGGTGGGGGCTTAATCCTGCGTTTTTTGGAGACAAATTAAATCATGTTAGCCTGGACGATTTACAGTTCATTTATCGGGGTGCTGTTGTTGATGGTGATTCCAAAGGACAATGCCGCGCTTGCGCGCAAGGTGGCCATTCTCTCCGCTCTGGCGGGGTTGATAGTCGCGGTGGCGGGTTTTTTCCAACTCAAACCCGGCGTCATGCTTCATATCTCCACCCGGTCTTGGATATCCTCGCTGGGAGCCGGATATCATCTCGCTGCCGATGGCGTGAGTCTGACTCTGGTGTTGTTGACGGGGTTGGCCTCCGTGGCGGGAGTTTTGTTTTCCTGGAACATCCAATATCGAACGAAGGAGTTTTTCGCCCTCTATCTTGCGCTCATCGGTGCCGTCTATGGTGTTTTTTTGAGTTTTGATCTGTTCCTGCTCTTCGTGTTTTACGAGCTCGCCATCATCCCGAAATATTTCCTCATCGCCATATGGGGTTCGCACCGGCGGGAATACGGGGCGATGAAGCTAGCTCTCTATTCCTTCATCGGCAGCGCAATGGTGCTGGCCGGGTTGATTTCGGCTTACGTCGTTTCAGGCGTGCACACCTTCGACTTGTTCGTGCTGGCGCGGCAGCCCTTTCCGCACGGGTTTCAGTTGTGGGCGTTTCCGCTGGTGTTCGGCGGGTTTGCTGTTCTGGCCGGTCTGTGGCCCTTTCACACTTGGGCTCCCGCCGGTCATGTGGCCGCACCAACCGCGGCGTCGATGCTGCTGGCTGGCGTGGTGATGAAGCTGGGTGCTTACGGATGCTTGCGTGTCGCGATGACCTTGTTTCCAGAGGGGCTTGAGGCTTGGAAGACGCCGGTTGCTACCCTCGCCGTCGTTGGCATTGTCTATGGCGGGCTGGTGGCGCTGGTGCAGAGGGATTTCAAATTCGTGATCGGCTACTCAAGCGTCAGTCATATGGGCTTTGTGCTGCTCGGCTTGGCGACCATCAACACCATCGGACTGAGCGGGGCGGTGCTGCAGATGTTTTCGCATGGCATCATCGCCGGGCTGCTCTTTGCGGTGGTGGGGAGGATGGTCTATGAACGGACCCACACCCGCGATTTGCCGGCGCTGGAAGCCATGGGCTTGTCCAAGTCTCTGCCCTTTGCCGCGGTGACCTTCGTGCTGGCCGGCTTGGCCTCAATGGGCCTTCCGGGTTTCAGCGGATTCGTGGCGGAACTCGAGATCCTCCTTGGCGCATGGCGCGCGTTTCCCTCGATCGCCTTGGTCACCGGCTTGGGCATTCTCATCAGCGTGGCTTACATGCTGCGCGCCATGCAGAAGGCGTTCTTCGGCGCGGTTCCATCTCCGGTTTGCCATGCCGATCAGCCCCCGCTCGAACCGGTTTCTGTTCCCGAGCGGCTTGGCGCGGCCCTTCTGCTCGGAGTGGCTCTGCTCGTCGGGCTTTATCCCAGACTCCTGCTTGATGTGATTGTTCCCAGCTTTGATTCATCTTTGTTCGACTGGTTGCGAAAGGGGGGCGGACGGTGAACTATCCGCAGCTGCTCAGTTTGGCCGCGCCGGAAACCATCCTGACCCTCGGCGCGTTCCTGCTGCTGGCCGTGGATTTGGCATCGCCACGCGATTGGTCGGCCCGTTTGCGCTTCCGCATCGGCGGGCTCCTGGCCTGTGCCGGGTGCGCGGCTGCGATGATCTGGATAGTGATGCACCCCGGCCATATCAACGCCTTTGGGGGCATGCTGGTGGTGGATCCCTTGACCCAACTCGTCAAGCTGGTGTTATTGGTCCTGGTGCTCTTTGCCGTGCTGATTTCCATTGAGTCCACGTTCACTCTTCATCCCGGCGAATATCTGGCGCTGATTCTCCTGGCAACGGTGGGTTTGATGTTTTTGGTGAGTGCCGAGGATGTGCTGATGATCTTCGTCTCGCTCGAGTTGACCAGTCTTTGCCTCTATGTTCTGACTGCATTTAACAAGTGCAGCGCCAAATCCGCCGAGGCCGCGTTGAAATACTTTTTGTTCGGGGGCGTGTCGGCGGCGTTCACGCTCTTCGGGCTGAGCCTGCTCTATGGACTCTCCGGTGCCACCAATCTCCGCGCCATTGCCGCCGGACTCGCAGGGCGGCAAGGGGACCCGCTCCTGTCCGTGGCGCTGGTGATGACCGTGGTGGGATTTGGCTTTAAAGTCGCCGCGGTGCCTTTTCATCTCTGGGCTCCGGATGCCTATGAAGGCGCGCCGACGCCCAGTGCCGCTCTGATCGCGTCCGGCTCCAAGCTGGCCGTTTTTTTTGTTTTCGCCAAAGTGCTGACGCTCGGTTTTGCCGGTGCCGAGGGCAGCGGGGCCTGGCATCATTTCGCGCGAGGCTGGACACCGGTCATCGCCCTGCTTGCGGGGCTCTCGATGATCCTGGGCAATCTGGTCGCAATTGTGCAGTCCGGTGTGAAACGTCTGCTGGCTTACTCGGCCATCGCGCATGCCGGTTGCATGCTTCTGGCGGTGATGTGCCACAGCGGGCAGAGCCTGGCCTCACTGGTCTTTTATGCGGCCACATACGGGTTGACCATGCTTGGCGCTTTTGGCGTGGTGGTCGTAGTGGAGTCCGTGGCCGGGGACGATAAGCTTTGCAGTTTTGCCGGTCTGAGCCGGCGCGCACCGGGGGCTTCCTTTTGCATGTTGGTGTTCATGCTGTCGTTGGCCGGGATTCCGCCTCTGGCAGGTTTTTTCGGGAAATTCTACGTTTTCGTCGCCGTTCTCAAGACCGGTGCTCCGGGGTTGGGCCTGTTTTGGCTGGTCGCCCTCGCCCTCGCGATGAGCGCCGTTTCTTTTTATTATTATCTGCAAGTGCTCAAGCAGATTTATGCGGCCGACTCTCCACCCAACGCCCCGTCGATCCGGATTCCGCTGTTGCTCCGGATCTCGCTCTTTTTGCTGGCAGCGGGCGTGATATTGCTGGGTATTGCCCCCGATCTGCTGCTTGGTGCGATTGAAAGGGCCCTGGCGGCGGCGGGGATGGATCATGCCTGAGGAGGTTTTTTCGCGTGGGCATGACTTTTGCCTGCGCCCACTTCCATCTTTTCAAATGATTCGTGCTTCATTAATCTTCATGTCCCGTTGGTGCGGCTGGCATGTGTTGCCGGCGCGGCGACGACGGATTTGTGTATGGCATTGATTGTTCAAAAATACGGCGGCACCTCGGTGGGCAACCCCGAGCGCATCAAAAATGTCGCGGCGCGCGTGGCTAAGTACCATGCCCAGGGCGACAAGATTGTCGTCGTCGTCTCCGCCATGAGCGGCGTGACGGATAATTTGATCAAGATGGCCAAGGAAATCATGCCCTTGCCCAGCGAGCGGGAGATGGATGTTCTCCTGTCCACCGGGGAGCAGACGACCATCGCTCTGGCTGCCATTGCTCTCCATTCCATTGGTGTTCCAGCCGTATCCATGACTGGAGCCCAGGCCGGAATCGTCACCGATGGTGTGCACACCAAGGCTAAGATCCATAACATCACGCCCAAAAAAGTCCATGACATGCTCAACCAGGGCAAGGTTGTCATCGTGGCCGGATTCCAAGGCGAGACACCCGAGGGCCAGATCACCACGCTGGGGCGCGGCGGTTCCGATCTGACTGCCATTGCGCTGGCCGCGGCGCTCAAGGCTGATCTCTGCCAGATTTACACCGATGTCGACGGGGTCTATACCACTGATCCGAGGATTGTGCCCACGGCCCGGAAGCTGGCGGAGATTTCCTATGATGAAATGCTGGAACTGGCCAGTCTTGGGGCCAAGGTGATGCAGAGCCGGTCGGTGGAATTTGCCAAGAAATTTGGAGTCATCTTTGAGGTGCGCTCCAGCCTCAACGAAAACCCAGGAACGATTGTGAAAGAAGAAACCAAAAGCATGGAAGGTGTGGTCGTGCGCGGCGTCGCGCTCGACAAAAATCAGGCCAAGGTCACCCTCGTCGGCGTCCCCGACAAACCCGGCGTGGCCGCGCGCATCTTCAAGGCCTTGGGTGATGCCAGCGTCAACGTGGACATGATCATTCAGAATATCAGCCACGGCAGCGGCTCGCCCGCCACAGACATCTCTTTCACGGCCGACAAACCCGACCTGCTCAAGGCCCAGAAAGTCATCGAAGGATTGCAAAAGGAGGTCGGTTTCACCGAGGTGCTGACCAACGAGAAAATTGGCAAGCTCTCCATCGTGGGCGTGGGCATGAAGAGCCACACGGGTGTGGCGGGCAAGATGTTTGAAGTGCTCGCCAACGAGGGCATCAACATCGGCATGATTTCCACCAGTGAGATCAAGATTTCCGTGGTCATCGATCTGGCAAAGGGCGAGGCGGCCGTCAAGGCCGTCCATGCCGCTTTCATCGGCCCCTGAGCATTTTCTTCCACGCTTCCAAATCAATACAGATTCCAGCTTTCGAATCACTTGGGGCTTGCGGCATAAAGCCGGCCAGCCCGTTTTTACGCCTCAATCTTTTTGTCCCATTGCCGATATACCGTTGAAATGAACATTATGACCAAACCCGCCTGGGAAGAATTGTCCGACCCGCATCGCGATGCCTGGATCCAGCGCGCCATTAATTTTTATCCGCCCGGTAGCGTGGCGATGCCGGAGTTGATCGAAGTGGCCCGGGACGAATACGCCGAGTCGGATTCACTCCTACCTGTCGTGGAGTTGCCCGATCCCAATCAAGCCTGGCTTGGGTAGCCCGGATTGGATTGGGACATAGAGGCTGCTGAAGCAAAGGATTTGCAGATTTTTCCCGCCCCGCACATGGGCGGTTGTCGCCTCCATTCCTGTGCGCAGCCTCGATGTGTTAGGGGACGACGCGGCAGGAAATGAAGAGGGGCAGGAGAGAGGCAAAGGAGCGCGACCTGCTCCGATTTCTGCTTCGGCTTTGATTCACGCCGGTCCGGGGCACCGGAATTCAGCGCGATGAGGCGGATTGCGTTAGTCACCCAAAACGCCAGGCCCGGTCCGATATTTTGACAGGGGCGGGGACTTAGCGCTTGGCACCCGATTCTATCTCAGCAAAGAGGTTTTCGAGGCTGTTGAACGAGGTTTCCTTTTTGGCCGCAAACACTTGGCGCATGTAATACACGGCCTCGGCCACATTGCGCACCGCCTTGGGCAAGGTGGCGCCGCTGGCGTTGGCGTGGCCGCCGCCCTGGAATTTCTCCGCCACCCTCAACGCCTCGCCGTTGCGGCTGCGGAAACTGGCGATCACAAGATTGTTCGTGCGCTTGAAGAGCGTCACCAACACCGGATAACGGGTGGCTTTTTGCTCAAGCAACTGGTGCACGATCAAATTATTGTTGCCTATGATTGTCTCCACATAACCCACCGTGGGGGACAGTTCGGCGACATTGGATTTGCTCCATTCGTAGCCCAGCGGGTTCTCCACCCGCCGCTTGACCTCCATCACCTCCAGCAACGGATGTTCAATGAGCTGTTCAAGCTCGCCGCCGATCAGCGAGTGGAGGTTCCAGAACTGGTAGTGCTTCACGAGATTGGCGTAGTCGGTGGCCAATTCGAAATCGGGGTCGTCTTCCAGAAAAAGATCCGCCACATCATTGAGGTGGACCAGTCGGTCCAGCGCCGGCGAGCCTAATCCTTCCTGTTGGCAGAGTTCATAGCAGAGCCGGCCGGCGGACTTTGTGACGTCATGTATCAGTTGGGCCTGTTTGGGAGTGGCTTCGGTGGCGTGATGGTCCACCACCACCCAGTTGGCCCGATCCAGCCGCGCCTCAAAGGACAGGTCGGTGACCCAAGCCGATTTTTCGCGCGGCTCGCGCTGTTTCCAGATGTTGTAGTGGTAGGCTTCCAGAGGCACTTTCCTGCCAAAAAGTTTCCGGGCCAGTCGCTGCAGCAACACCCCCGCCACCAACCCGTCCAGATCGCTCTCGTGGGTGATAATCACATCCGGATTGGGCAACGACTTAGTCATGCCCATTAAGCTAGTGGAATCGGCCCGACTCGCAATCGGATTCATTGCATATGCCCGGCGCGTCGTTGCTGGAAAATGTCGAAAAGGAGCCGTTCCGTCCGCCCGGCTGCGCCCGGACCGCAGTTCAAAACACCCGGAAAACGCGGCGTCCAATGCCGGCGCCATCAAACCGCAGATTCCAGCCGGCCGCCCTGAGAGTTCCAACCTGGATCAGGCCCAAGCGGCCTCGAAACAAAAAGACGAAGGATCCCGGAGGTCGGAAAGCATTGCCTCAAAATTGCGATTGTCCGGTGGCGGTTTTCACGGCAAACTCCCTCTTCTTATGCAGCAAGTGAATCTGGGAATGATAGGTGCCGGCACCGTGGGCGGCGGTGTGTTCCACGCCCTCCACCACAACGGCGACCTCATGGCCGCGCGATTGGGCGTCAGACTGGTGCTCTCCAAAATCGCCGTTCGCTCCCTCGATCAATCCCGACCGGTTGCCATACCCGCATCGCTTCTGACCACCGACTGGCGGGAAGTGGTCAACGACCCCGAGATCCATATCGTTCTCGAACTGGTCGGCGGCACCGGTATTGCCAAGACCATGGTTCTGGCGGCGCTCCAGCAGGGGAAAACGGTGGTGACCGCCAATAAGGCCCTCCTATCCGCTCACGGTAAGGAACTCTTCGCAACGGCCTCCAAGCACGGGGCAAATCTTTATTACGAGGCAAGCGTCTGCGGCGGGATTCCCATCATCAAGTCGCTCCGCGAAGGCCTGGTGGCCAACCGCTTTACCTCGATCTACGGCATCGTCAATGGCACCTGCAATTACATCCTGACCCGCATGAAACAGGAGGGGGCGGACTTTGCCGCAGTCCTGACCGATGCTCAAAAGCACGGGTATGCGGAGACGCCCCCGGACCTGGACATCGACGGCTGCGATGCGCAGTCCAAGACCGGCATTCTGGCGTCGCTGGCGCACGGATTCTGGGTGGATCCTAAGAGCATTCATACGGAGGGCATTCGCGATGTGGCGAAGATCGATATGAAATTCGCCCAGGAACTGGGCTACACCATCAAACTGTTGGGCATTGTAAAACTGGCAGCGGAGCGCAAGGCCCCGGCCAGAGGCGAGCTGCGAATCCAGGTTTCGGTCTATCCGGCGTTGATTCCCAGCACCCATGTTCTGGCCAATGTGAATCATGTGTTCAATGCGGTGTTCGTCCGCGGGGACGTGGTGGGCGACAGCCTTTTTTACGGGCGCGGTGCCGGCCGGGATGCCACAGCCAGCGCGGTTCTGAGTGATGTTGCCGACGCGGCGCTGGACTTGAAAAACGGCACCAAGGTTCGTGTGGCACCCTTTGTGGCGCACGCCAAAAAAGCCCGCGTCCTCCCGCTCGATGAGGTGGTCTCCCGCTACTATGTCCGGCTGAGCGTGGTGGACCGCCCCGGTGTGCTGGCCAAGATCTCCGCCATCCTCGCCGCCGCCAAAATCGGCATTTCCTCGGTGATGCAGCCCGAAGGGCATGAGGGGGAGAGCGTGCCGCTCATTCTGATGATTCACGACGCGACGAACGCGGCAATGCGCAAGGCGCTGATCAAGATCGGCAAGTTGCCCGTGGTCAAAGCGCGGCCGGTGATGTTCCGTGTTGAAAACCTCGATTAATCCCATGTCTGCCGTTCTTTTTCGCAGCACCAATGGACAGTCCCCGCCGGTCACTCTGCGCGAAGCCTTTTTGCGCGGGCAGGCCCCGGATCGCGGCCTTTATTTCCCCGACCGCTTTCCGACTCTGACCGCGGAGCAGATTGCCGCCTTTGCCGGACTGCCCTATGCCGAGATCGCTTTCCGGGTGCTTTCCTGTTACACCGAGGGCATGCTGCCGGCAGCCGATCTCAAGGCCATTTGCCGCGAGGCTTACAATTTTGAAATCCCCCTGGAGAAGGTGCATGACCGCGTCCACGTGATGCGCCTGGATCAGGGACCGACGGCTTCGTTCAAGGATTTCGCCGCCCGCATGATGGCCCGGTTGATGGGGCGTTTCTTGCGCGAGGACGGCCGGGAGCTCACCATTCTTACCGCAACAAGCGGAGACACCGGCGCGGCCGTGGCTCACGCTTTCCACAATGTTCCCGGAGTGCGGGTGGTGGTGCTTTTCCCGATCGACGAGGTCAGCCTGAGCCAGCGCAAGCTGATGACGACCTTGGGCGACAATGTGCGTACGGTTGCCATTGACGGGAAATTTGATGACTGCCAGGCCATGGTGAAACGCGCGTTTGCCGATCCTGCTTTGGGCCATCTGCCCCTTTCCTCGGCTAATTCCATCAACATCGGCCGACTGCTGCCCCAGAGCGTTTATTACTTCTATGCCGCCTCCCGCCTCGCGCGGCCGGGTGAGCCGATCGTTTTCTCCATCCCCAGCGGGAATTTCGGGGATATGATGGGGGCGGTGGTGGCGCGCCAGATGGGATTGCCCGTCAGGAAAATTGTCGCCTCGGTCAATGACAACGACGCATTCCCGCGCTTTCTGTCGAGCGGTGTTTATGAGAAGATCGTGCCCTCGAGAAATTCCGTTTCCAACGCGATGAATGTGGGGCATCCGAGCAATCTGGCGCGTCTGGTGGCGTTGTATGGCGGTCGGATGGACGAGCAGGGGACCCTCCATCAGCAGCCGAATCTGGCGGCGATGCGGCGGGATTTGTTTTCAAGTTCCATCTCCGACGACCGGACGCGGGAAACCATCCGCGAGGTCTGGAATAATTATCAGCTGCTGCTCGAAGCGCATGGCGCAGTGGCCTGGGCCGGGTTCCAGGACTGGCAAAAAACCGAACCGCTTGCAGGCTCGCCCGCAGTGGTGCTGGAGACAGCCAACCCTGCAAAGTTTCCCGAGGAGATCGAGCAGACCATCGGCTTTGCCCCGGACGTGCCTCCTTCGATGGAGGCCACCAACAAAATGCCGGAACATTTCGATCGGATGGTCGCCGATTACGAGGCGTTCCGGTCCTACCTGCTGGCCCATCTCTCTCCAAGCTAGTTTCTTTTTTAGGTAATGGAGATCGGCCTTTCCGGTCGCAGAATACCGGGGGCTAAGATGAAACTTAAAATCGAAACCAAGCGCTGAGCCCTGCAGCGGTCTACGACCCCGGATCTTAAATGCGCAAACCAACGGCGCTCATAGCGTGCCGCCACAGGGAGATTGGCCGCTGAGCAAAGCGGGATTATTGTGACGCTCCGATGGAGCTTCGAAGACAGGGCTTAGCGCGGGCTTTCTTGAAGCTCCAGAGGAGCGGCAAAAACGGCGGATGCGCAATCCAGGCAATTTATTTTGCGCATGTTCTTCGCTCTTACCACTTGCTCCGTGTCGCCCCTACGGGCCTTGGGACGGTTTATTTTTGGATTTGGTCTATACACAGGCCGCGCCTACGGCGCTTGAGAGGTAAACCAGAAGGCTGCAGGCAATGGATAATGGGCAGAAGGCGGTCCGCACGGCATGGTTGCTGTGGTTTTTTGTTCTTCCTTCCGGCCAGAAAGGAGGACGCGGAAGGGCAGAGGTCAAAAGACACTAATGGGAGGATGAAATAAAAAATTATCGGCCGGTTCCCATTCCTGCTTCCGTTATTTCCGGCTGGTGTTTGCCCGGAAAGCCTCCGTAGGCAGCCCCGCTCCATTGATCAGATTGGGTTGCGCGGCTTGATTCCAGGCAAACCGGACGGTTTCGGGGTGCTCCACTCCAGCAGCGGAAACCTCCACTGTGTTTCCAAGTATCCGAGCCTGTGCGGCGACAAACTTGCCATCTGCCCCTGCCACCTCAAACCAGTTCAGCGCCTGACCGTTCCGGCTTAGCAGCCCGCCATCGGCATGATCAAATTGAATTCTGGCGGTGGATCCGGCTGTTTCTACTTTGCGGAAGGTGGGGCCGGAGCAGACAAGATTCTTCTGACCATAGGTGTGATGGCGTGCCAGCAGCGCCAGCCGGTGTCCGACGCCCTGTTTGTTGGCCGGATGCACATCGTCCAAGTCATCCACCAGATCGGTGGTGACCACCATGCCAGTGTGTTTGATCTGCCGTGCGGCGCGGGACTGGAGTTCCCAGAATTCGGCCAGACGTTCCGGTCCAACCCTCTGGCGGTTTTTCCCGTTGTAATAATTGAAGGGAGCCAACTGCACGAAGTAGAAGGGGAAATCACCCTGTTGCCAGATCTCTCGCCAGCCCGCCACCAGTGCTGTCATCTTTTCCGCGTAGGTCAGATAATCATCTTTGCTCACGTCGCAGTTCGATTCGCCCTGATACCAGAGGGCTCCGCGCATCGCGAAGCGGGACAGGGGCGCAATCATGGCGTTGTAATAAATGGAGGCGGCCTGGGACGGCTCATGATGCAGCAGCGAAGGAACCTTTGCCACGCCCTCCGGAGCGGTCCACGGTTCGATTCGCGTGCCGCCAATGGAGGAAAGGACCAGTCCGACCGGCACGTTGAGGTTGGTGTGGATTTCGCGGCCGAAGAAATATTCGGCGGCGGAAAAACTCAGTTCATTGAGCGATTCCCGATTGCACTCGCGCCAGCCTTGAAACTTCCCGGCTTCATTCAATGGCGTTTTGGAGGAGGCTGTGATCATTCTAAAAAGGCGGATTTGCGGGAATCGGGCGGAGGCCAGCTCCTCTTCAGCGTTCCGGCACGGGCCTTGCCCCGGCTGATAGCCGATGGGCTTCTCCATGTTCGATTGACCGGATGCGAGCCAGACTTCGCCTATCAGGATGTTGGTGAAGCTTCTGGTTTCGGCGGAGGTGATGGTGAGGGTTTGGGGAGTGGCAGTCGCCTTGAGCTTTTCCAGTTTCAACAGCCAGCAGCCGGTCCGGTCCGCGCTTGTCATGCGGGTCTGATTGGCAAATCGCACGGTGATTTTTGCACCGGGTGTGTCCCAGCCCCAGACCGGCACGGCCATCTGCTGTTGCAACACCATGTTGTCTCCAAAGAGGGAGCCGAGTTTCAGTTCGGCGTGGGCGCGGGTCCCAATGGCCAACAAGCCAAGAAAGGAAAAAATTAGGCAACGGATGAATCGCATGCGGAAGGGTCCAGCCTTCGGGCCCATTTGGCAAAACTTTTCAACCCGAACAGCCTGAAAGAGCAAAGGGCGAAGCGGTAAACGTCCTGCTGTGCAGCTTCTATGGAATTAAGTTGTCGATGTTGACCTATCCTGGATCATGGCGCTGATGGTGTGGAGCGCGTTTCCCTCGAGGCGGTTGTTCACGTAGAGGAAGGTCTTTCGCTGCGGGCTGGCGGCCACCCCGTCGGCTACGAGTTTTCGGCCTGCTGCGCGTGCTTCGTTGTTTTCCTCCTTCACCCGGTCATAGGGCTGGAAGTTGCGCACGGCCTGCTCATATTTGCGACCCGGTTTGAGAAGGAAACGGGCAGCGGTCAGGCTCGGATTGGTGAAGGCCTTTTCGAGGGCGATTTGTTCCCCGACCGGTGGCATGGCTTCCCAGGAATTGAACACGTGGGTCGCGCCGTGACGGGAAAGGCACTCGAAATAGCCGGGTTGGAGCCAATGCCGGTTGCGGATCTCTACTCCGTAGGGCCAGCCTCCGGGGAGTTGTCCAAGGAAACCGTCGAGCTGGGAGACGAAGTCGCGGCCTTGGGCGTAGTCGGTCGGGTAGAATCGCGAGAATTCGAAAATCAAGAGGCCGATGTTTTTCCGGAATGGTTCGCACGGGCCGACAAAGGCGCTGGCAAACAGATCGGCGTTCAGGAAGTTGGGGTTGGGCCGGCCCGCGCGGGCTCCGAAACGGGGCAGGTTGGAAAACTTCCGCAGGGTGATCTCGTCGGTGACTTTCAGGGCGAACTGGAAATCCGGGGGCACCTGTGAGAGCAGGCCTTCGAGCTGTTTCGGGTCGGGAAATTTATAGTAGGCGGCGTCGAGGCAGACGGTCTTGAAGACCTCGGCATATTCGGCGAGGCAATTTCGTTCGAAGCGGGCTTCGCCGAACCGCCCCCGCCAGCTGTAGCGGGAGCGGTCGTAGAGGAGGTTGAACCAGCCGGCATATTTCCACGAGGAGGTCCCGAGGAATACGCCGCTGCGCGCCAATTCCGCCAGAAGCGGCCTGATTTGTTCCCGCTCAAAAGGCATGCCTTGGCTCAAGCGGGCGTCCGCTCAAAGGGGTTTGGATTCCAGCATCTCCGGGGAAACCACGCCCTCGGAAACCTTGGTGACGGGTCCGGTCATCCGGATTTCGAAATCGGGGTTGATCTCGATCGTGATCCGGCCGCCAGGCATGTGAACGGTGACATGCGGGTCGCATAATCCGAGACGGTGTGCGACGCCGGCGGCGGCGCTGCTGCTGCTGCCGCTGGCCAGGGTGTAACCCGCGCCGCGCTCCCAGATCTCGATCTGGATATTTTTACGGTCCAGCACCTTGAGGAATTGAACATTGGTGCGATTGGGGAAGTTGGGGTGAACCTCCAGCAGGGGGCCGAACTCGTTTGCAAGGCGGGGTGTGATGTCGTCCATCGGCAGGACGCAATGGGGGTTGCCTACGGTGGCGGCGCAGAAAGTGAACTCGCGCCCGCCGACCGTGATTTTTTCGTTCAGCACCTCCCGGCGCGGGCCGGTCACCGGGATCTTGTCGCTCCAGAAGCTGACTTTCCCCATGTCCACTCGGACCATCTTGCCGGCGTCGAAGACGGTGGACTGGACCACGCCGCCGGGGGTCTCGATGGAGAATTCCGCGGCAGCAACGAGCTGGCGGTCGTAGAGGTAGCGGGAAAAGATGCGCAGTCCGTTGCCGCTTTTCTCGGCTTCGCTGCCGTCCGGGTTGTAAATACGCAGGCCGAAGGGGGCCCGGCTTGAGGGAAGCGGTCCCAGGAGGATGCCGTCCGAGCCGAGGCCGAAGTTGCGGTGGCAGATCGTGCGGACTTCATTCACGGTAAGCGGCGCCGGAAGATCCTTCGGATCGAGGACGAGATAATCGTTGCCCAGAGCATGGTATTTCCAAAATTTCATAGCTGGTGACGCTAGCGGTTGGCGGGCGCGGCGAAAAGTCAAAAACGGGCAAAGCGGTTCCGGCGGGACGGTGGATATGCTTGCTCCGTTGCAAAACAGGGCGAGGGCAATTAGGTTGCCGCCATGCGGTCTAATCACGCTCATTCAATTCAGTCCTGCATATGAACATTCCCCCTCTTATCCTGGCATCGGCCTCGCCCCGGCGTGCGGAACTGTTGCACGAGTTGGGCGTTGGATTTCTGGTTGTCCCCAGCTCCGCGGAAGAGATTCATGATGATCAGCTGACCGCGCGAGAGGCGTCGTTGGTCAATGCCTACCGCAAGGCGCGGGTGGTTGCCAAGCAGCTTCCCGACGCTTTGGTGCTTGGAGCCGATACGCTGGTGTATCTGGGGACACGGCTCTTTGGCAAGCCGTCCACGCCGACTGAGGCCGTGGAGATGCTGTTGGCTTTGCAGGGCCGGACTCATGAGGTGCTGACGGCAGTGTGCCTGCTGCATCTGCGGAGCCATCGCCAGAAAATCTTCGCGGAAACCACCTCGGTGACCTTTCGCCCTCTCGATGAGGCGCAGATCCGTACCTATCTGGAGAGGGTGAATCCACTCGACAAGGCGGGCGGCTATGCCATCCAGGAATCCGGGGAGCTGATCGTCGACCGCATTGAAGGCTCCTATACCAACGTGGTTGGATTGCCGGTGGAACGCTTGCGGTCCGAGCTAGAGGACTGGTGCTAGGCTGAGTTGGACCTCAGGGTCGCGAGGCGGCGCATTTGCTCAGGGCTTTGTGTCTGTGGAAAGTTCCTGCCAGAGGTAGGCGCTCATCAACTGGCCGTTGGCGTAACAATCCAGATCGAATTTCTCGTTGGGGGAGTGGGCGTTGTCGTCCGGTAGGGCGAGTCCCAGCAGCAGGGTTTCCACCCCGAGGATTTTTTTGAAATCATTGACGATGGGGATGGATCCGCCTTCGCGCATGAGAACGGGTTTGCGTTGGAATGCTGTTTTGAGTGCGCGCAAGGCGGCCTGGGCTTGGGCTCCGGTGGGTTCGACCAGATAGGGTTCCGCTCCGTGCCCTGATTTCACCTCAAGCTTCACGGTAGGAGGGCAGATTTTTTTCAGATGGGCTTTTACCAGCTTGATTATTTTGGCGGGATCCTGGTCGGGCACGAGGCGCAGGGTGAGTTTGGCCTTGGCCCAGGAAGGCACGATGGTTTTGCTGCCTTCACCCTGATAACCGCTGGTGAGGCCGTTGATTTCGAGGGTGGGGCGGGCAGCGCGCTGTTCCAGAAAGGTCCAGCCCTTTTCCCCGAAGAGCTGAGGCACGCCCAGAAACTTGCGATAGGACTTTTCGTTCAGGGGGAGTCGGGCGAATTCCTTGCGCTCGAATTTGGAGAGAGGTTGGACGTCGTCGTAGAGTCCGGGGATGGCGATGCGGCCGTTTTTGTCGCGGAGTTGGGCCAGCAGTTGGGCCAGAGCCATAGCCGGGTTGTCCACGGAGCCGCCGAAGATGCCGGAGTGCAGGTCGCGCGAGGGTCCGTGCAGGGTGATTTCCAGGGCTGCAATTCCGCGCAGGGCGTAGGTGAGGGCGGGTTGCTCTTTGGAGGGCATGCCCGTGTCCGAGACGACCACAGCGTCACAGTGCAATTCCTGGTGATGTTCCTTGAGGAAGCCGGCCAGGCTTTTGCTGCCGACCTCCTCTTCGCCTTCGATGACAAAGGTCAGGTCGCATGGCAGGGGGGTGCCGGTTTTCAGATAGGCTTCGACCGCATTGAGGTGGGCCAAATGCTGGCCCTTGTTGTCACTGGCCCCGCGGGCGAAGAGCGAGCGGCCTTCGATGCGCGGTTGAAAGGGAGGTGTCGTCCACAGGTCGAAGGGTTCGGGCGGTTGAACGTCGTAGTGTCCGTAAACCATGAAGCGGGGACGCCGGGTCCCTTTTGGGGCGGCGGCTGGGGTCTTGGCCAGAATGATCGGATGGCCCCCGGTCAGGCAGAGACGCGCTTCGAGTCCGATTTGCAGGCAGCGTTTGAGCAGCCACTCGGCGCAGGCGCGTACGTCTTCGCGGCGTTCAGGTTGGGCGGAGACGCTGGAAAAGCGGACATAATCGCAGAGTTCATCCACGAACCGGTCTTCATTCTGTTTAAGGTAATCAATGACGGCTTGCATCGGGGTTGATCTATCAGGAAAGTGTCGGCGATGCAAAAGAATGCGCGCGTTGCGTTGAAGATTTCCATTGTGGTTCCCGCGTTCAACGAGGAGCGGTTGTTGGGCGGCACCTTGGAGCAGATTCGGCGTGCGGCGGGCGTGTTCGCCGTCCGGCAATGGGAGACGGAGCTGATTGTTTGCGACAACAATTCCACCGACGGCACGGCGGCGGTGGCGCGGGCGTGCGGGGCCAGGGTTGTGTTTGAGCCGGTGAACCAGATCGGCCGGGCCCGGAATTGCGGGGCTGCGGCCGCCACCGGCCAGTGGCTGGTTTTTGTGGATGCCGACTCGCATCCCAGTGCGGCGTTGTTTGAGGCGATGGCCGGTGAGATTGCCTCGGGGTGTTGTGTGGCCGGTGGGAGCACGGTGAAGCTGGAGGGGAACCATAGGGTGGCGGGGTTGGTGACGGGTTTATGGAACGGGTTAAGCCGGTGGAAAAAATGGGTGGCCGGTTCCCTCCTTTTTTGCGAGGCATCGGCTTTCCGCGAGCTGGGCGGGTTTAGCAATGAATTATTTGCGACGGAAGAGATCGAGCTGAGCCAGCGGCTTAACCATCTGGCCCGGAGGCGGGGAAGCCGGGTGGTGATCTTGCATCGGCATCCGTTGCTCACGTCCTCGCGCAAGTTAAAGCTCTATTCGCCGGGGGAACACCTGTGGTTTCTGGCGCGGTCGGTGTGGGGTCGCGGCAGGACTTTCAAGAATGCAGCGGACTGTGCGATCTGGTATGACGGGCGGCGCTGAATCTCGCCGCTTGCCAAGCGGGGCGGCGGTTTGTTTAATGCGCCGGTGCTCAATCAGCAAACGATCAGTCGCCCGGCGAGTTTTTCAGGCATTGGCCTGCACAGTGGCAACCGGGTGACGATGAATTTCCTGCCGGCCCCTGCCAATACCGGCATCCGCTTCCGGCGCGTGGATTTGGAGGGGAAACCGGAGATCGAGGCCCGCGTGGAAAATGTGGTCGAGACCAACCGTTCCACCACCTTGGGCCGGGGCAACGTCAAGATCCACACCGTTGAGCATGTCCTGGCCGCCTTGGCCGGTTGCGGCGTGGACAATGCCATTGTTGAGTTGGACTCCAATGAACCGCCGATTGGCGACGGCAGCGCCCGGGAATTTTGCAGGATGATCCAGTCCGCCGGGCTGGCGGCGCAGGCGGAGAAGCGCGAGCCCTACATCCCTTCGGCTCCTCTGGAGGTCAAGGCCGGCGAAACCAACATGACGATCTTTCCCGGCGAGGGCTTCCGGATCACTTGCACCAGCTCGGACAAGGGGGGGCGCTTCACCCAGTTTTACAGCGTGGAAATCACACCGCAGAACTGGGAGAAGGAACTCTCCGAGGCGCGCACCTTCTGTTTTTTTGAGGAGATCGAATACCTGATCAAAAACGGGTTGATCAAGGGTGGTAGTCTTGAAAACGCGGTGGTCATCCGCGATGACGCCGTTCTCACCACCGAGCCGTTGCGTTATCCGGAGGAATTTGTCCGGCACAAAATCCTCGATATCATCGGGGATTTGTCCTTGCTGGGGCGTCCGCTGCAGGGGCATTTGATCGCCGTCAAGCCCAGCCACAGTGCCAACTGCGAGCTGGCCCGTCAGTTGCAGGCTCAGATGCAAAAGCCCATCCGCACCGCCCAAGCGTTTGGTCCGCCTCCCTCCGCGCCCAAGGGGGTGGAGGATAAAAAAGCCGTCCTGCTGGAGGCGTTGGATCAAGGGCAGGGCCTTGATGCCATCCAGGTCATGCAGATTCTGCCGCATCGGTATCCCTTTCTGATGGTGGACCGGGTGGTGAAGATGGAGGGGGATTTTATTTCCGCCGTAAAGAACGTCACACTCAACGAGGCGTATTTTCAGGGACATTTCCCCGGACACCCCATCATGCCGGGGGTTCTGCAGCTTGAGGCCATGGCCCAGGTGGCGGGCATCATCATGCTGCGCCGGGCGGAAAATGCGGGGCAGATCGCCTATTTCATGGCCGCTGACAATGTGAAGTGGCGCAAACCGGTCCTGCCCGGAGATGTGCTGGTTATCGAGGTGGAAATGACCAAGGTAAGAGGCAAGCTCGGCAAGGCCAAAGGGGTTTGTAAAGTCCGCAACGAGGTGGTCAGTGAGGCGGAGGTCACATTCATGTTGATGCAAAGCTGACGCCATGTCCTTAATCCATCCCACTGCCGTCATTCATCCCCGAGCCCGACTGGGCGAAGGTTGCAAGGTTGGTCCCTATTGCGTTATTGGAGAGCATGTGGTGCTTGGGGCCGGGTGCACCTTGCATTCTCATGTGGTCGTGGATGGTCATACGCGCTTGGGGCAGGGGAATGAGATCTTTCCATTTGCCAGCATCGGGCTGAAGACTCAGGACCTGAAATGGAAGGGGGGGACCACTCACACGGAGATTGGCGATGGCAACACTTTCCGCGAATATGTCACGATTCACAGCGCGACCGGGGATGGCGAGGTGACCCGGGTCGGGTCTCACAATCATATTTTGGCCTACTGCCATCTGGCCCACAATGTGACTCTGGGAGATCACAACATCATGTCCAATGTGGCGACGTTGGCCGGACATGTGACGGTGGAGGATCATGTCGTGATTGGCGGGTTGGCGGCTGTGCATCAATTCTGCCGCATTGGCCGTTTGGCCATGATCGGCGGCTGTTCCAAGGTCGTACAGGATGTCCCGCCGTTCATGATGGCGGACGGGAATCCGGCTCAAACCCGGACGGTTAACAAGGTCGGCCTCGAGCGCAACGGTGTGGCCGAGGAATCCCAGACTGCGCTGAGGCAGGCCTACAAAATTCTGTTCCGGGACGGGTTGACGATTTCCAATGCCTTGGTGCGGATTGAAGGGGAAAGCCGATGGGGTCAGCTCGCTGAGGTGCGGCATTTGATTGGTTTTGTAAAGTCCAGCGAGCGGGGGATCAGCAAGTAGGGTCAACGCAGAGCAGCCGGAGTTTTTTAGCACCATCCGCGGTGTCTCCAAGCGTGTTCTTCGGTGCTCTATTGCGCTTGGGCCTCCTCATTTTATCAAATTCACCGCGGCAGGGAGGTTGTGCAGCCTCGTCGGTGAATCTTTTGTGCGCACTGAACTCCCAAGTTCAAAGTGCAGACCCCAAGGCCGGAGCTCCGTATGGGAGGGCCCGCAAACCATTTCGCGCCTGTTGGGTCGGGGATCCAAGCCTGGAAAAAGGCGAAGGAATGGGATTTGACTCCGTTTGAAAAGGCGCTTTCCTCTGGTCGACCGAAGCGTCCGTAACCTGATTGTAACATTTCCGACATCTTGCTGTCACAAAGGTCCTAAATCATGAGTCGTCCTTAAAATCAAACAGCAAAAAATAAAATTCATGACTCGAAAACAATTCTTAAGGCTTGGCGCTCTTCTGGGCACCGCGATCTCCATGACATTGACTCCTTCTGCCCGGGGGCAGTCGGTGGATGCGCTGCTGGACAAGCTGGTCGACAAAGGTGTTCTTTCCATCAAGGAGGCCAACGCTCTGAAGCAGGACTCCGATGAGGGGTTCACCAAGGCGTTTCAGGCAAAGACGGGGATGCCTGACTGGGTGAGTGCGTATAAGTTCGGCGGGGATTTCCGCGGACGTTTTGAGCAGAACAACTCCGAAAATTCGGCCTATATCGAACGGGACCGCTACCGCTACCGGCTGCGCTTGGGGGTGAGCGTTACTATGCTGGAAAATTTCGAGGTGGGCGCGCGCCTGGCTTCCGGCAATCCCCTGACCAACCCGGGCGGCACGTTGGTGGGCGGTTCGCCCATCACGGCCAATCAGGACCTCAGTTCGTTGGATTCCCGCAAGTTTCTTTGGATTGATGCGGCCTACGGCAAATGGACTGCCATAAAGAGCCCGGACTGGACCCTCTCCGCTACGATCGGGAAGATGGAAAATCCGTTTCTGTTGTCCCCGATGATCTGGGATGCGGACATCAACCCGGAAGGCGGGGCGCTCCAGTTGGCGCATAATTTTAGCGATACCCAGGCGATCAAGCTTAATGGGGGCTTTTTTGTGTTGGATGAGTTGAACCAACCCAAGGCGGTGGGCGGCTTCACTCCCGATGCCAATCATGATCCCTACTTGTATGGTGCTCAATTGCTCTGGGAATCAAAATGGACGCCGAAATTTGACACCGCACTGGGCGTGGCCGCCCTTGATATAGTGCACAGCAAGGACGCGCTGAGCTCCCAGCTTCAGCCGTTTTACAACTCCGGCAACTCCCGTAACGCCAATGGCTTTCTAGTTAACAACTACAACCCGATCATCGGCACAGCTTCGGCAACCTACAAATTCGATTCCCTTCCGCTTTATCCGGCGGCATTCCCGGTCAAGGTGTCGGGTGAATATATGGCAAACCCCGGCGCCCGGAACAACAATGTGGGCTACCGGGCCGGTCTCACGCTGGGTAAGGCCGGTATAAAACGGGGTTGGGAGATCAACTACCGCTATCAGCGCTTGGAAGCCGATGCATGGTTTGATGCCTTGGTGGACGACGATAACGGAGGTTACTACGCCACCGGCAATCCGCAGATGGCCGGCACCGGAAAGTTGAACGGATGGTATGGTGGGACCAACGTCAAGGGGCACCTGATGCAAGGGACCTATTCCTTCACCGACTTTTTGAACTTTACGTTCACGTATTACCTCAACGACCTGATCATCAATGCCCCCGGAAAGGATTCCAGCGCGGGTCATTTCATGGCGGATGTGATGTGGAAATTCTAAAAGTAACCCAATTGTAACCCTGCACTCTTTCCGAAAACAGTAAAACTATCTGGTCATTTAAATCCGCGAAAAAATTTATGATGAAAAAATCCATACTCCTCGGTCTGGCACTACTCTGCGCCACGGCGTCCTTTGCCGGCAACATCACGGTCAAAGGCTCGGACACGTTGGTCATCCTCGCCCAGAAGTGGGCGGAGGTTTACATGAGCAAGAATCCCCAGGTCAAAATCCAGGTCTCCGGTGGCGGTTCCGGTGTCGGATTTGCCGCGCTGCAGAACAGGGCCACCGATTTGGCGGACGCCTCTCGCAAAATCAAGGCCACGGAAGTGGCCGAGTGTCTCAAGGCCTTCGGCAAGCGCCCCACGGAATACAAGGTGGCACTGGACGGACTTTCGGTTTATGTCAATGACAGCAATCCCGTCAAGGAACTGTCCCTCGACCAGTTGCTTGCGATCTTCACCGGCAAGGTCCGCAACTGGAAGGAAGTGGGCGGCAGCGATTCGCCCATCACCGTCTATAGCCGCGAAAACAGCTCCGGCACCTACGAGTTCTTCAAGGAGCATGTGCTCAAAGGCAAGGACTTTGCCGCTTCGGCCCAGACCATGCCCGGCACGGCGGCTCTGCTGCAGGCCGTCTCCAAGGATAAGGGCGGGATTGGCTACGGCGGTGCCGCTTACGGCAAAGGCGCCCGCGCATTGCTCTTGAAAAAAGACGCAGCCGCCCCTGCCATTGAGCCCAGCGAAGAGAATGTCATCAAGGGCCTTTATCCCATCTGGCGTTACCTCTACGTCTATGTGAACCCGGATCTGGACAAGGGTGAAATCGCCGCCTACCTGAACTGGATCCGCAGTGATGATGGCCAGTCGGCGGTCAAGCAGGTGGGCTATTTCCCGCTTCCCTCGCATCTGCGGGAAAAATAACCGCAGGGCACTGGATAATCGGGCTTGGATCTGAACTTGATCTGACAGCCCTTTCCAGACCAATCTTGGGGCAGACCGGCATCCGTCAGGATTTGCGTGGTCTGCCCCAAAAAACAAAACAATGGCACAGCGACAACGCAACGATCAAAGCCCCCTAGGCTGGATGGGGATCCATCGCGGACACCGGGCCCGGCCCTTCGAGTGGTTGGCTGAGAAAACGATCTTTCTCGTTTCGCTTTCCACCATCCTGGTGGTTTTTTTGATTTTCCTTTTCGTTGCGCGTGAGGCTTTGCCGGTGTTTCTGGGGCGGATGAGCAGCGCCTTGATCCAACCCGCCATTCCCGTGGCGGAGATTGACCGGCATCCGGCCAAAGAGCTTTGCAAATACTTGGGGTTGACCCCGGAACAGTTCGCTAAAATGGACCGGGAAACGCTCAAAGAGCTGCTCCAGGTCAAAATCGAGGCCCAAGAGGAAATCCCCTCCGAATTCCGATCCGATCCCGATGCGCTTGCCAACACGACCCTGTGGCATTACCTGCTGCGGCCGCATCAGTGGACCGGCTACACGAAACCCTCCTTCATCTGGCAACCCGTCGGTCAGATCAAGAAATATAATCTTATTCCCCTGTTTGTGGGGAGCTTGAAGACCACGCTTGTCGGCCTGCTTTTTTCCGTCCCGCTGGCCATTGGAGCGGCGATTTATGTCTCCCAGCTCGCCCGGCCGCGCGTCCGTGAAATCGTCAAACCCGCCATCGAAATGCTCGCCGGCATCCCCTCTGTGGTGGTGGGCTTCTTTGCCCTGCTGGTGATGGCCAGCGTGCTGCAGAGCCTCTTGCGCTATGAGACCCGGCTCAACGCTTTTGTCGCCGGCCTGGCCCTCGGCTTCGCCGTCATTCCCTTGGTCTTCTCGATTGCGGAGGATGCTCTGACCAGTGTGCCCCGCAGCTACACCCAGGCGGCTTTGGCTCTCGGGGCCTCGCGCTGGCAGACGGCCTGGCAGATTGTCCTGCCAGCGGCTTTGCCGGGGGTCTTCGCCGCAACCATGCTCGGATTCGGACGCGCCATTGGCGAGACCATGATTGTGCTGATGGTCTGTTCCGCCAGTGTCCTGTCGTGGAGCGTGTTTGATTCCGCCCGGAGCATCACCACCACGATTGCTGCGGAGATGGCCGAGGCGGTGTCGGGGGATGCCCATTACCGGATCCTTTTCATGCTCGGCGCGCTTTTGTTTGCCGCCACTTTCTTCTCCAACCTCATAGCCGATCTGGTGATTCACCGCTTGAAGCGACGGCTGGAGGGCAAGGCGTGAAAGCTTCCCTTGATGAATTGAGCCGTCCCAGCCGCCATTTCCGCACGGTACGCTTTGATTTCGTTTCCTTCTTCTTCACGGGCTTGACCGGGCTGGCCACCTTTCTTATTCTGGCTATCTTGGCGGTCATTCTGGCCAACATTCTCTTCAATGGATTGCCCGGACTGTCCTGGCGCTTCGTGAGCACCATTCCAAAAAAAGACTTCTTCGATCCGGCCACCACCGGGGTGCTCCCCATGATTATCGGCACCACTTTTCGTGTGCTGGTGATGACGCTGTTTGTTATTCCAGTCGGGGTGACGACGGCGGTTTATCTCACGGAATACGCCCCGGCCAGCGCGCTGGTCACCCGGATTATCCGCGCGGCGGTCAATAATCTTGCCGGTGTCCCCTCGATTGTTTTTGGCCTTTTCGGGCTGGGTTTTTTCATTAATTTTCTGGGGCGCAATCTGGATGCGCTCTTGCACAACCCCGGCCCGGTTTGGGGCCAGCCGGCTTTGATCTGGGCATCGTTGACTTTGGCGGTGATGACCCTCCCGGTGGTGATAGTGGCCACCGAAGAATCTCTCAAGGCCATCCCCCCCGGTCTTCGTGAGGCCAGCCTGGCGCTGGGGGCGACGAAATTGGAGACCATTCTGAAAATCGTTTTGCCCCAGGCCCTGCCGGGAATTCTGACTGGGGGTATTTTGGCGGTGAGCCGTGCGGCGGGGGAAGTGGCGCCGATTCTCTTTACCGGTGTGGCTTATTATATGGCCTCGCTGCCTCACCGCTTGAACGACCAGTTCATGGATTTGGGCTACCACGTTTTCGTGCTCTCCACCCAGTCGCCCGACATTGAAAAGACCCGGTCGATCCTCTTTGCGACGGTGGTTGTGCTCTTGCTGCTGACCTTCACCCTGAATTTCGTCGCTGTTCTCATCCGCTCCCGGGTTCGGAAAAAACTCCGTTCGCTCGCCTGATTTATGGCCCAGATTGTCTTACCTAAAGTGACCATTCCCGCATCCTCATCGGTGACCTCCACTGCACCGGGAAATGAGCTCATCGGAATCCATAACCTTTCGCTCTTCTACGGCAACGCCCGGGCTCTCAAGGATATCAGCCTCTCTATCCGTGAGCGCTTGGTCACCGCTTTCATCGGACCGAGCGGTTGCGGCAAGTCCACCCTCCTGCGCTGCCTTAACCGCATGAATGACCTCATCGACGGGGTCCGCATCGAGGGCGGAGTTCACATCGGCGGCCACAATATCAACGACCCGGATGTGGATGTGATCGAGCTGCGCAAGCGGGTGGGCATGGTATTCCAAAAGTCCAATCCCTTCCCGAAATCCATCTACGACAATGTTGCTTACGGCCTCCGCCTTCAGGGCATGAAAGCGCGGTCCGATCTCGATGCCGCCGTGGAGGTGAGCCTGAGCGCGGCGGCTCTCTGGGATGAAGTCAAGGATCGCTTGCACGGCAGTGCGTTGGGCTTGTCCGGCGGCCAGCAGCAGCGTCTGTGCATCGCGCGCGCCATCGCGGTCAAACCCGAGATCATCCTCATGGACGAACCGGCTTCGGCCTTGGATCCCATAGCCACCTCCCGTATCGAGGACCTGATTCTCGAGTTGAAAAAAAACTTCACCATTGTCATTGTCACCCATAACATGCAGCAGGCGGCACGCGTGTCCGATCACACCGCCTTTTTCTATATGGGCGAGCTTGTGGAGTTCGGGGCCACCTCTAAAATCTTCACCAGTCCGGGGCAGAAACGGACGGAGGATTATGTGACGGGCCGGTTCGGTTAAGACGAATTATTGAATCATGGAACACTTGCACAGCGATCTGGTGGAGCTGCGACAGAAACTGCTGACCATGGCCAGCCTAGCGGAGGTTTCGGTCAATCAGGCCGTCCGGGCCCTGATCGACCGTGATTATGATCTGGCGATGCAGGTTCACAATAGCGACCACCTCATTGACCGCTTGGAAATGGAAATAGACGATGCCTCTATTCATTTGCTTGCCAAGGCGCCTTTGGCCGGCGACCTGCGTTTTGTGATGGTTGCCATGAAGATTTCCCACAATCTGGAGCGGGTCGGGGATGAAGCCACCAAAATCGCCAAACGCGCGCGCGAACTTTGCCAAGAACCCCCAGTCAAAATGCAGCTCGATTTCCCGAGGCTTACCAGTCTGGCCCTTGACAGCCTCAAATCCGCGCTTGATGCCTTTGTCCACCGCGATTCCGCCGCCGCGCGGGCCATCATCCCCCGCGATCGCCAAATCGACGCATTGAACCGGGAGATCAACGAACTGCTGGCCGACTTTATGGTCGCCCATCCCGAAGCCGTGCACCGCTGCCTCAATCTTACCGTCATCTCCAAGAGCTTGGAACGAATCGCCGATCATGCCAAAAACATGGCTGAGGATGTGGTGTATCTCTGCGAGGCGCAGGATATCCGCCATAGCCGCATCCCACCACCTTCCGGGGCCCCGGATCCGTTGACTGCGGGTTGATCTTTCCCGGGTGGTATTCATTGACGACTTGGTTGACCTGGATCCGCGCGGGGCCCGGTCTTTTTTGCCTTTGCTTTTAAGGCATTGATTCAGCGCGGCGCACTTGTGGCATGCCTTGTTTTCAGAAGATTCATTCCCCGCTTCAGCCGCAATTCCGAAGGGTTGTGCCGACCGGCCAATGCCGGCTTATGATTTTTGATTGTTAAGCCAGGTGGTTGCAAAAGCAAAGGGAACGGAACGCGGGCGTGAAAATATTGTCCCTCTTTTTGCGCGGTCCGCATGGTTCGGTGTTCATCCCAACCGCGGCTTGCAGAGGGGCCCCGGTCAAGCTGTATGCCGCCCGGGTGAGTGTCGTGGCGGTTGGATCACACTGTTCCCGGGCGAAAACCGGGTTAGGTAAAAGCTGCGAGATTGGTTTGACGAGGGGGTGGAGCGAGACGGGCATTGGGCGTATGCCGCTTCAATCCGCCCGCTTCGATTGCTCAGCTGATGACCTGCCGTTCGGCCGTCCCTAATTCCCACTCCAGCAGTGCACGATGTCCGGACGGGGATGGCCCTGTGCCATGGGGCGGGTGGACCGTGCAAGTCAGTGGCTAATGGTGCGTGGTCGGCCGGTTCAACAAGCCGGGACAAGTTTATTTGAGGCGGTTTTGAATCTCTTGGAAATAGTCATTGAATCAGGCGCGGGTTCTGGTAATTTCCATCTTCGTCCAACCTTTCGGGTTGGACTATTAGGTCGGGGCGTAGCGTAGTCTGGCTAGCGCGCTTGCTTGGGGTGCAAGAGGTCGGGAGTTCGAATCTCCCCGCCCCGACCATTTTTCATTAGAAAATTGAGGTTTTTGACTTTCTTCTATCGGTTCTCTATCGTGGCAGATAGATGCAACAACCGCACGAGCCCAACATCACGGAATACAAGCGAGGGAATTTTACCGTCCGCATCAGGCCCACAATTAAGGATGGAAAGCAGTATTTCATCGCCGACTTCACCATTCTGGGCAAAAGGCGGCTGGTCTGGAGATCCAGCCTGGCCAAAGCACGGCAGGCCGCATCCGAAGCCGTGGACGCGATGGATGCCGGACAAGCCGAGGTGTTGCTGCTGACCGCCGCCGATAGGCACGCCTACCTGCGAGCCTGTGAGGCCCTGCGCTCGATAGAAGCGATAGAAGCGATAGATACCGCCTGCGGGCATTATGCAGAGGCCATGGCCGTGCTGGGGGGCAAGACATCCATTCTGGACGCATGTCGGGATTGGATTAAGCGCAACGATGTTGCCGTTCCTAAAAAGTCTGTGGGTGAGGCTGCCGATGATTGTTTGGCATCGGCACGGTCAGAC
>CAIQOK010000052.1 GCA_903873415.1 uncultured Verrucomicrobiota bacterium
TCTTGGCGAAGATGATGGTTTTGCCGAGCCGGTCGCCACCCGCCACCTTTTGTCCGCGCGTCATCAGGTGCTCCAACACCTTGTCCACTGTGTCGATGTTGAACAGCCATTTGTTGACGGCATCGGCCTCCACATAATCCGGCGTGCTGCCGTCCTCGCTCCATTCCTTCGCATCCCACTGCTCTTTTTCTTCTTCGGACAGGTTTTCGTATTGGATGCCTTCGCGCTGGAACTTGAGGGGCACGGACACGGGCTGCGACGGCACTAGGAATTTGTCCGCCACGGCATCCTTCAATTCGTAGGCATCCGTCGGCACACCTTTTTCGAGGTCGAACAGGCCGTAGGTGTTGCGGTCAATTTCGTCGCGCGGCGTGGCGGTCAGGCCCACCAGCAGTGAATCGAAGTATTCAAAGATCGCCCCGTATTTCTGATAAACCGAGCGGTGGGCTTCATCAATTATGACCAGATCGAAATGGCCGACACCAAAACGCCGCTGGCCTTCTTTCGTCTCGTCAATCAACCCCATCATCGTCGGGTAGGTGGAAACGAACACGCGGCCCTCGGTTTCCTTCTCGGTAACCAGATTCACCGGCGATGATTCGGGCAAGTGTTTCTTGAACGCATTCACAGCCTGGTTCACCAGCGCGACGCGGTCGCACAAAAACAACACCCGTTTCGCCCAATTGCAGCGCATCAGTAAATCGCACAGGGCAATGACCGTGCGCGTCTTACCTGCGCCGGTGGCCATGACAATGAGCGTCTTGCGGTCATGATCCTTTTCAAACGCCTCGCCGATACGGCGGATGGCGCGGGTCTGGTAGTAACGCTCAACAATCGCCTCGTTGATTTTCGCCTCGGCCAGTGACTTTCGCGTCTTGCGCCGTTGGATCAGCAATTCCAACTCGGCCTTTTTGTAAAACCCCTGCACCGGACGCGGCGGATAGTTCGTGTCATCCCACATCCAATGGTCGTAGCCGTTCGAGTAAAAGATGATGGGCCGCCGACCAAACTGTTTTTCCAGGCAGTCCGCATACAGTTTGGCCTGTTGCTGGCCGACACGCGGGTCGCGTTTGGTGCGTTTGGCCTCGTTCAGCGCGAGCGGGAGGCCGTCGTCGCCCCAAAGCACATAATCCACGAATCCCTCGCCTGTGTTGTTGGGCATCCCGGTGACGGGATATTCCGTATCGTGACCTTCGCGAGCAATCGGCCAACCGGCCTCCTTGAGCAACAGATCAATGAAGAAATCCCGCGTCTCGGCTTCGGAATAATTGTGTTCATCCGGTCGGGCCGCGTTCGCCTTCTTCACCTCGGCGACTTCAGCCCGCACCCGTTTCAATTCCTCATCGAGTGCGGTTTTGTCGGCCAGCAACCCGAGCAGTTTTTCGTCACGCTCTTGCAGTTGCGTTTCCAACCGCTGCAATTGCTCCAGCGTCTGCGGCGACACCGGTGCGCCTTTGGGTAGCAGGTCGGGATTGAAGACCAAGCCGTCCGCCGGCTTCGCCCCACGCGCGTAGGTGCGCGCGAGCCAGAAACAAAAATGGAACAACTCGCGCGCGGCGGTGATGGCATCGAGCTGCCGCACGGGTTTGTGGCTGTGAACCGCCAGATTGCCCACTTCCTTGAGCACCCGCGCCTTGGCGAACACGGTCGGGCCGACGGCGTTCCGAAAGGTTGGCTCGTGAATGAGGGCGCTCAAATGTTCCTGATAGGGGAGTTTGAGAGCCGAGTCGTTCTTGTAGAGCCAATGGACCGCCAATTCCAGCGTGCGCCGCGCGTAGAAACAGGCCGACCGGGCATCGGAATACGCCAACGCCTCGGCTTTGACCGCCGCCTCGTGCAGGTCAGGCCATTCGGTTTTGAGGAAGGTGAAGTTGGACAGGCTCACGCGAAATCAGTTGTGCCATTCCGGAAACTGGCCGCGCACCTGGCCTTGGCCGACTAACTGACTGAACTTAGAATAATCATGTTTCTCCCGCCGGATTCGGCCGGCAATCACTGCGGGATGGACCACCAATCGTCTGGCTTCTTCAACGATGGCTTTCGCCGTAAGTCTGGCCTTTTTGATCTTTGCCCATTCCGCGGGCGGAATCAGACCGTCCAAGGCGAACTGGTCCGCCTCGGATTCGATCCCGTCGGCCTTGGTGTCGAGATTGTCAAAGAATGCGTCTGTTTTATCGCCGCACA
>CAIQOK010000053.1 GCA_903873415.1 uncultured Verrucomicrobiota bacterium
CAAGCGGGCGCTGCGGCACCGCTTCTGGCTGGCGGAGAGCCCCAAGCCCATCATCGCGTTCGTCGGCCGGCTGGATGCGCAAAAGGGGCTGGAGCTGGTGAACCACGCCGTTTTCTACGCGCTCCGCAACCATGCCCAGTTCGTCCTGCTGGGCAACAGCCCCGAGCGGGCCATCAACGACCACTTCCTGGCACTCAAGCACCAATTAAACCACAGTCCGGATTGCCACCTGGAAATCGGCTACCACGAGGAACTGGCGCGCCTGATCTACGCCGGGGCGGATCTGCTGGTGGTGCCCAGCCATTACGAACCCTGCGGACTGACCCAACTCATCGGCCTGCGTTATGGCACCGTGCCCGTGGTGCGCGCCGTAGGGGGGCTCATGGATACGGTGTTTGACAAAGATCATTCCAGCCGGCCGCTGTCGGAACGCAACGGCTATGTCTTTGAGCATGCCAACCCCGCCGGCTTGGAGTCCGCCCTGCACCGCGCCTTGCGCTGCTACTACGATTTTCCGGAGCATTTCCGCGCACTCATGCTCAACGGCATGCGCGCAGACCATTCGTGGAATCATCCCGGCCGGCACTACCTCAACATTTACGACCACATCCGCGAAAAATAACCCCGCCATGATCCTCCCCCAAAAAGACATCGACCTGCTGCTCGGCGGCCAATGCGCCCAACCCCATTCACTCCTGGGCATGCATCCGGTGACTCACCAGGGCAAACGCGGAGTCGTCGTGCGCGCCCTGCTTCAGGACGCCTTGAGCTGCGAAGTCGTGGATCCCAGAAGTCAGCCGGAGGTGAGGTTTCCGATGGAAAAAACCAACGCCGCCGGCCTCTTTGAGGTGTTCATCGCGGCTCGACCCGAGGTCTTCGGCTACCGGCTCCGCCTTGAAAAGAGCAACGGCGAAACCCGCCAGTTCCACGACCCCTACAGTTTCCTGCCGACTCTCAGCAGTCAGGATCTCTACCTTTTCAACGAGGGGACCGAACAGAGGGCCTATCAAAAACTCGGCGCGCATCTCCGCGAGATCGACGGCATACGCGGGGTCTCTTTTGCCGTATGGGCGCCCAACGCAAGCCGCGTTTCGGTGGTGGGGGATTTCTGCCGCTGGGACGGCCGCTTCTTCCCCATGCGCTCGCTGGGCAACTCGGGAGTCTGGGAAATCTTCATCCCCGGCCTTCAGGAGGGGCTCCTCTATAAATACGAAATCGTCCCCTGCAAAGGGGCGATGCGCCTGAAGACCGATCCCTACGGCTCCTACTTTGAAGCCCCGCCCAACAACGCCTCCGTGGTCTGGGACGTGAACAAATACCAGTGGAAGGATTCAGAATGGATGGCCAAGCGCAGGCAGACCGATTGGTTGAAGAAACCCATCCAAGTCTACGAAGTGCATCTGGGGTCTTGGCGGCGCAACCCCAAGGACGGCAACCGCCCGCTCAATTACCGCGAGATGGCCGTGGAATTGACGGCTTACGTCACCGAAATGGGTTTCACCCATGTCGAGTTCATGCCGCTGGCCGAGTATCCCTTTAGCGGGTCTTGGGGCTACCAGGTAACCGGTTTTTTCGCCCCCACCCACCGCTACGGCGCGCCGGAGGATTTTATGTTCCTGGTCGACACGCTCCACCAGC
>CAIQOK010000054.1 GCA_903873415.1 uncultured Verrucomicrobiota bacterium
AAGGCCCCCGGCACGCCGGCGTAGCCCGCCTTGCCAGCGAGTTGAGCCTTGAACTCAGCCTCAGCCCGGCTCTTGCCGGCCATGAAATTCCGGTCCAGCAGGGCCGCAAGATCGCCATCGGCAGCCTTGCGTGAGTTTTGCACCCCGAACAAACTGCTCCGCGCCCGCCGGGCGTTCTCCTCGCTGCGTGCGCTCCAGTTTCCCAACAGCACCTCCAACCGCTTGAGCGAGGCAAGTCGAAAGGGTAAAGACTGATCGCGCAGAGAACACAGTTCCGACATCGTGAGCAGCCGGCTCGTCCGACCGGGATGACCGGAGACAAAGACCAAATCCCCATCGGCCGCACCCCGGCCCGAGAACTTCAGAAAATTTTGGATTTTCGCAGGCTTGCCCTGCTCGTAGACACGAAACAGGCAGATATCAAGATCATACCTGGGAAACTCGAAATTGTCCGGATCACCTCCGTAAAACGCAATCTGCTGCTCGGGAGCAAAGACAATTCGCACATCGGTGTAGCGCTTGAACCGGTAAAGATGATAGGCCCCCCCCTGCCACAGGGTCACCACATCGCAACGCAGCCCCGTCGCCTCCATCGATTCCTTTTCGATTTTCGCAATGACCTTGCGCCGCGCGGCGAAGGCTGCATCCGCATCGGTCCCCTTGGGCACAGCCTCATTGACTCGCACTGTCACGTCCTCGATGGATTGCAGCACATTCAACTCAAGATCCAGACACTTCAACTCCTGGGCCAAGGATCGGGCGTAAAATCCTTCGCGCAAATAATTCTTCTCCTTGGCGGAAAGCTTCTGCAACGCATCAGCGCCCACGTGATGGTTGGATATCAGCAACCCGTCCTCGCTGACAAAACTGCCCGAGCCGCCCGAATTGAACCGGACGGAGGATTTCTGGAGATGCTCAAGCCAGACATCGGTCGCATCAAATTGATATCGATTTTGGAGCGACTGGCGGGGAGGCTGGTTGAAAAGCCACATCCCCTCATCCGCCCGGGCGATGAGGATCAGGGCGGATACGGCCAAAGTGGACACGATGCGTTTCATAGTTTTAAAAACCCCAACTCCGACAATCCCTTTGAATTTTCGTTCCAAAAACCTTCGAACCAAACACGCCCTCCGGACGAACGCCCAGCACTCAAGGGCAGCTCAAATCAGCGATCAAACATCAGCATCAGATAGGCGCCGAAAAGCAGCAGATGCACGCAGCCCAACAAAAGATTGGTGCGCGGCTGCGAGAACGTCAGCATCCCGGTGATCAGGGTCAACACCAGCATAATCATTTCAGAAACTTGAAGCCCGAGAACCAAAGCGCGGCCACTAAACAGTGAAACGGCAATCACCAAAGGGATGGTCAAGCCTATCGACGCCAGAACCGAGCCGAGGAGAATGTTGACCGAACGCTGGAGCTGATTGGCCAGGGAAGCGCGGATGGCGGCAATAGATTCCGGGGTCAACACGAGCACGGCCATGACAAATCCGCTCAGAGCGGGCGGCGCACCCAGCCTGACCACCATGGCATCGAGAGGCGCGGCCATTTGCTTGGCTAGCAGGACCAGCGGCAGCCCGTAAAGACCCAGCATGACCAAATGAAAAAAAGTGGATCTTGAGGATTCGCGCGCATTTGCCGCCTCCCCCGCCTCGCCGGGCGCCACAAAAAAACCGCGATGCCGACCGTTCTGCACAAATAGAAACACTCCGTAGATGCCGACGGACATCAACGAGAAAAAAACCATCTGGAAAGTCGATAGGGTTGGACCGGGCGTCGCCCGGGTATAATTTGGCATAATAAGTCCCAGAACGGTGAGCGGAAGAATCATGACCAGGAACGTGCTGGCACTTTGCAGATTGTAAGCCTGCTCCCGATGCCGCAGGCCGCCAAGCAACAAAGCCACCCCAAAAAAACCATTGAGCACCAACATCACCACGGCAAACATCGTGTCCCGGGCCAGCGTCGGCTTTTCCGCGCCGGTGGACATCACAAAGGCCACCATCGCCACCTCCAATCCGGTGATCGTCAGGGTCAGCAGCAGAGTGCCGGCCGGTTCGCCCAACCGGTGGGCCAACACGTCCGCATGCCGGACGATCGCCACTGCCGCAACAAGAATCACGCCGCAAAGGATGGCAAGCAGGGCGACCAACTTTACAGGTTGCCCCAAAGCCTCGTAAATCCAGCCCTTCCCGAGCAACGTAAGAGTCAAAGTCAGCACAGCCAGCGGGAGCGGCCATTCACTCCAAATCGATTCGCGCCCCGCCACCTTGCCCCCGCTCACGCCCGAACCCCCTTGGCCCGACGGCGCCCGGGAATGGCAGGCGTGTTTTGCGAGCGGGCGGTTTTCATGACATTGGACACCAACTTATGACATCCACAGCTCAAGCACGCCGATCTTCGATTCCCGCCAGAAAATCCGCCACGACCTCCGCCTTTGGCTTCGCGCCTTGCGGGCCGCCGTGATGGAGACGCACGCTCACTGCGCCGGCTTCCATGTCACGACCGCCGATGACCAGCATCGTGTGGACGCGCAATTGTTCCGCGTTGGCAATCTTCGCCTTGAACGGCGTCGCGCTGAAATCCGCATCCACGCGCACCATGTTCGCGCGCAGTTCGGCCACGATGGGCTTGGCGTAGTTGATCAACGCCTCGTCGTCGTTGAGCGTGATGACGCGCACCTGGTCCGGCGCGAGCCAGAGCGGGAAGTTGCCCGCGTAATGCTCGATGAGGAAACCGATGAACCGCTCATGC
>CAIQOK010000055.1 GCA_903873415.1 uncultured Verrucomicrobiota bacterium
GCGCCAAGGACAATATAAAGTTCAAGGTGGCTCGCCGATACCAGCAGGGCCCCATCGGAAAAATCCTGCGGGATGATTTGATCCGGCTTAAAACCCCGATTTCCCTGCAGGATTATCCAGACCCGTGGCAATGGCATACATAAAAACTTGTCCGCACATTCACGCCAGCCGCCCAACCAAACGCCCCGTCAACCGTTTAACGCTTGCAATATGGCATTTTTGTTTATTTTGCGTCGAATTCTCACTATAACAATGGCATGGCCAAAACCGGTGACACAAAATCTTCTGCCAATTCAAGCGGCGCACTCGGTTTCGAGGCGACCCTCTTTGAAAATACGATCTAAAGCGCTCCATGACCACCGAACGACAAATTGAATTGCAGTTGATCGAGAAGCTCAAAAGCCTCAAATATGAGTATCGCGAGGATATTCGGGATCGCGACGGCTTGGTGCAGAATTTCCGCAAGAAATTTGAAGCCCTCAATCGCGTGAACTTGACCGATACCGAGTTTGCCCGCCTGCTAGAAGAAATCATCACTCCAGACGTTTTCAGCGCGGCTCGCGCCCTCCGCGCTATCAATAGTTTCACCCGCGATGATGGCACGCCGTTGAACTACACTTTGGTCAATATTAAGGAATGGTGCAAAAACACTTTTGAAATAGTTAACCAACTGCGCATAAACACCGACAACAGCAATCACCGTTACGACGTTATTCTGCTAATCAACGGTGTGCCGGTGGTGCAAATCGAGCTGAAATCCCTCAGCATCAGCCCGCGCCGGGCTATGGAGCAGATCGTCGAATACAAAAACGATCCCGGCAACGGCTACACCAAGACTCTCCTCTGCTTCCTCCAGCTCTTCATCGTCAGCAACCGCGACCAGACCTTCTACTTCGCCAACAACAACGCCCGCCACTTCGCCTTCAATGCCGACGAGCGCTTCCTGCCCGTCTATGAGTTCGCGGATGAGGACAACCGAAAGATTCGCCATCTCGATGAGTTCGCGGAGCGCTTCTTGAAAAAGTGCGACCTCGGCCGGACCATCAGCCGCTACATGGTGCTCATCGCCACCGAGCAGAAGCTCATGATCATGCGGCCCTATCAGGTCTATGCCGTGCAGCACATGGTGAAGTGCATCGACGATGACAATGGCAACGGCTACGTCTGGCACACCACCGGCAGCGGCAAGACGCTCACCTCCTTCAAGGCCTCCACTCTGCTGAAGGAAAACGATTCCATCCACAAGTGCGTCTTCGTCGTGGACCGCAAGGACCTCGACCGCCAGACGCGGGAGGAGTTCAACCGCTTTCAGGAAGGTTGTGTGGAGGAAAACACCAACACCGCCGCCCTCGTCCGCCGTCTGCTTTCCGAGGACTACGCCGACAAGGTGATCGTCACCACCATTCAGAAGCTCGGCCTCGCGCTGGATGAAACCAGCAAGCGCAACAAGCAACGGAAAAAGAACGACCAGCCCACCTACAAGGAGCTGCTGGAAGTCCTGAAGGACAAACGCATCGTCTTCATCTTTGATGAGTGCCACCGCTCCCAGTTCGGGGAGAATCATCAGGCGATTAAAGAATTCTTCCCCCGCGCCCAGCTCTTCGGCTTCACCGGCACGCCCATCTTTGAGGCCAATGCCTCCTTGCAGAAGATTGAGGACACCCAGGCCTCTATGCGCACCACGGTGGACCTTTTCCAGAAGCAGCTCCACGCCTACACCATCACTCACGCGATTGATGATGGGAACGTCCTCCGCTTCCACATCGACTACTTCAAGCCCGAGGGCAACACGCCGCCGAAACCCGGCGAGGCCATAGCGAAGAAAGCCGTCATCGACGCCATCCTCTCCAAGCATAACGCCGCCACCGGCGGACGCCGCTTCAATGCCATCTTTGCCACTGCGTCCATCAATGACGCCATCGAATACTTCCAGTTGTTCGCCGAGATCCAGAAGGCCAAGGCAGAGACCGAGCCCGACTACACGCCGCTAAACATCGCCTGCGTCTTCTCCCCACCAGCGGAGGGAAATCCCGACGTGAAGCAGATCCAGGAGGACCTGCCGCAGGAGCAGGCGGACAACGAAGTCGAGCCCGACAAGAAAAAGGACGCCCTCAAGGCCATCATGGCCGACTACAACGCCCGCTACGGCACCAATCACCGCCTCAGCGAGTTCGATCTCTACTACCAGGACGTGCAAAAGCGCATCAAGGACCAGCAGTGGCCCGACGCGGATTTGCGCAAGGCTTACCCCAATGTCCCCCACCATAAGATCGACCTCACCATCGTCGTGGACATGCTCCTCACCGGTTTTGATTCCAAATACCTGAACACGCTCTACGTGGACAAGAACCTTAAGCACCACGGCTTGATCCAGGCCTTCTCCCGCACCAATCGCGTACTCAACGGCACCAAACCCTACGGCAACATCCTCGACTTCCGCCAGCAACAGGACGCGGTCGATGCTGCCATCACGCTCTTCTCCGGCGAAAAGACGGGCGAGCAGGCCCGGGAAATCTGGCTGGTGGAAAAGGCCCCCGTCGTCATCCAGAAACTGGAAACCGCCATGCAGCGGTTGGAGGGCTTCCTGAAATCCCAGGGGCTCGACTGCGCCCCGTCCGCTGTCCCGAATCTGAAGGGCGACGCCGCCAAGGCCGTATTCATCAATCACTTCAAGGAAGTCCAGCGGCTCAAGACCCAGCTCGACCAATACACCGACCTTACCC
>CAIQOK010000056.1 GCA_903873415.1 uncultured Verrucomicrobiota bacterium
ATTGCTCGGTAAAATCCAACCAGCCGTTGCCGCCGTGCCTGTGGCAACAAACGTCGACAAGGCATCGCCGCGGCGCGTGGATGCCGTGGCGAAGGAAAATGTTCGCCTCGCACTTAAACAAATCCGTGAGCGCAGCCCCATTCTGGCTGAGTTGATTCGCGACGGCAAAGTCGGCCTGGTCGGCGGTCTCCACGACCTCGATTCAGGACGCGTGACGTTTTTCGACTAAGTCTTCAACGAACTTCTTACACATGGAAATCCTCGACGCGATCCGCGCCAACCTCCTCTCGCCTGCCGTGCTCTTCTTTGCGCTCGGCCTGATCGCCGCGCTGGTGAAGAGCGATCTGAAATTCCCTGAGCCGTTGTATGTCGGCCTTACCATCTACCTGTTGATCGCCATCGGCTTCAAAGGCGGCGTGGCGGTTTCCCAGGCGGGTCTCGCCGAAGTCTGGCTGCCAGCCCTCGCGGCGATGGCGCTCGGTGCATTGATTCCGTTGTGGACGTATCCGTTATTGCGCTACGGCGGCAAACTTTCCGCCGTGGACTCTGCGGCAATCGCCGCGCACTACGGGTCGGTCAGCGCCGTCACATTCATCGCCGCTACGAATTATCTCAAAGCCATCAACCAACCGTTCGAGAGTTATTCCACGGCATTTCTCGCTGTGATGGAATCCCCCGCCATCCTCATTGGCGTGATCCTGGGAAAACTCGCGACCAAGCAGGCGGGCGAAGGCTCCGTCGCATCACTCAAGCAGGCCATGCACGAGGCGATTTTCGGGCGTAGTATTTTCCTACTCGTCGGCGCGCTCGTGGTCGGGGCATTATGCGGGGACGCAGGCATGAAAAAAGTCGAACCATTCTTCGTCACGCCGTTTCAGGGCGTGCTCGCGCTGTTCCTGCTGGAAATGGGCATCGTCGCGGGACGGCGGCTTGGAGACTTGAGGAAAGTTGGCCCGTTCCTGCTCGCCTTTGGCATCATCGTCCCGCTGATCAACGGCGCGCTCGGTGTTTATCTGGGCAAGCTCACCGGCCTGGAACTCGGCGGCGCGACTTTGCTGGGCGTGTTGTCCGCCAGCGCATCTTACATCGCTGCGCCGGCGGCCATCCGCATTTCGCTGCCCGACGCGAACCCGACGCTCTACCTCACTTCATCGCTCGCCATCACTTTCCCCTTCAACATCACGCTGGGTATTCCCATCTATCTGGAGCTTGCCCGCAAACTCTATTCCTCGCCATGACCACGCACGCCATGAAACTAGTGACCATCGTTTGTGAAGCTTACGCGAAGGCTGCGGTAACCAAACTCCTGCGCGACGTGGGCGCGCACGGCTACACTCTTTTCACCGTGGAGGGTGAGGGCTCGCGCGGTAGGCGGGACGCAGACATCCCGGAGTTCACCAATATCCAGATCGAAGTAATCGTGCCTCTGGAGGTGGCCAAAGTCATGCTCACGCGGTTGGAGCATGAATTTTTTTCGTGCTATGGGATGGTTGCATTTACAGCCGATGTGCAGGTGCTGCGCGCAAACAAGTTCTGACAACCAGCACCTTCCCATTCCCTACCAGTGCCAGGCTATGCTGCCCGCCTGCAGCGATTCCAACCACCCTGTCCAGGTTGGCCGGGACTTTTGACTTGCCAACATTGTTATCTCCCCAAGCGGCGACAGTGACGTCGTTTTTCAAGGTGACGCTATGATTCGAAAAGGCGGCAATCGCTGTTACATTGCTCAACCCGGTGGGCGGCGTGGCTTGGTAGCTGGTGTTCCATCCGAACCCCGCAACCATGCCATCGGCTGTCACCGCCAGACCGTGATCATAACCGGATGCAATCGCAATGACGTTGCTCAGGTTTTCTGTGACTGAATTGTCCATAGAGCCCCAGACTGCCTGTGTGCGATTGCTGTTGAGGGCCATGGTGTTATAGTTGTCGGCAGCCACAGCCAACCCATTGCTGAGCCCCGAAGGTATGGGTGTCTGGCCGCTGCTTCCTTCTCCCCAGGCCACTACAGTACCGTCCGCCCTTACTGCCAGGCTATGATTTCCGCCTGCGGCGATTGCCACCACGTTGGTTAGATCCGGCGGGACATTGCTTTGCCCATGCGAGTTATCCCTTATTCGAGCTCGGTGCCATTGCTTTTCAAAGCGAGCGCGAACTTCACCTCTGCCGTGATGGCTGTCAGTTTACTTATAGCGCCAGAGCCAATGGCCAGATCGTCCCAGGCCGCAATAGAGCCGTTCGTTTTTAAGGCCAAGCTGAGTCGGTAACCTGCAGCTAGTGTTGAAATGAGCACGTGCCAGCGCCGCTCCCAAGCCGGAGTTCCGCATTCCTACCTCCACCGAGTTGGTGCGACTGGTCAGCTCATCACAGCGCAGCAGGCGGCTGGCAAAATAGCCGGGGAGAAATCCTCCGGTGTGCAAGAGAAACACTGCCAGAATTAATTCTCCGCCTGACCGGGCAAAATCCGCCGCGCTGCTCCCGAGGATGCTCGCGCAGACCAGCGAGATAGTGAGGACGGAAACCTAAGGGGACACCGGCATTATACACTTGACGATTTTTGGAGCGTAGCGCTTGAGGGCCAATCCTCCCAGAACCGGTGCGAGCACTATCTTCACCGTGCTCAGGAAAAGGTCCATTGCGTCCACGGGCACATATTTGCCCGCCAGCCATCGGCTCAACAGCGGAGTCATCATCACAATTGCTCCCAGCATCGAGCACATTGTCAGCAAGACCGAAAGCGCCACGTTCGAGCTGGCCAGATAGTTCACTGCATTCGGAGCCACAGTCCCGCAGGGGCGGCAGGAAACTAGAATGAGCCCGACGGCAAACTGAGTCTCCAGTCTCAGCAGATGCGCTACGCTTCAGCCCAGAAAGGGCATGATAACATAATGGGCTGCGACGCTGATGCCTACTGCCCGCGGAATTTGCAGGACTCTTTTGAAGACCGCGCAAGAATTTTTCTGTAAATTGGTTGAGCATTTAAACTGAGTGCTGGGCTTGGGTTTTCATGCTGAGGTAAACTTTGCCGGATTCCCACTCCTCGCTGATCTCTGCCAGCAAGGCGGAGACGAGACGCAGGATG
>CAIQOK010000057.1 GCA_903873415.1 uncultured Verrucomicrobiota bacterium
ATCTTCGATTACATCGAATGCTTTTATAATCCCAAGCGCCTTCATAGCGCCCTTAATTTCCTGTCCCCACTTGACTTCGAAGCCAAAAATAATTGACCAAACGACCCGATTTTACTGTCCGTTTTTTCGAAGCAAGCCCAAGACACAAGATTAGGTTTGTAGATGGAATCGATAAAAATCGTGCAGAAACCTGAAACCTGAACACATGGCGCAGACCAGAAATCGAAAAAGAGACGGATATAACAAGGGGAAAAAACGGAAGTTAAAACAGCCTACCGGGTTTAATGCCGCCCCTGCTGAGATTGAAATTTGTTTTGGACCCGTTGCTCTGGACAGGGCGCTCCTCCGAAGCTCCACGAAAGCCCGAAACCGCGAACATAAGCCCTGCCTTCGCCCTTCGCGCTTGGCGGCTTGGCGCTCCCAAAAGCGCATCCTCACGTCGGCGGCGACAGGACGGGAATGCACCACATCGCCCACAAATCCAGTCCCGGTGGCGCAAGACGTCAGAAGTGCCTCTCCTCCTCCAACCCTAGCGACATGAACACAATTCCAAGCGCCCCATTTTGTAATATTTGCCTTTGATTCAATAAACGGGGGCTTTGGGAAAACAACGGCCCACAGTTGCCTCAATAAAAATCTCCCGGAGGATTCCTGGAGATGCTTAATCCGAATCCCGTCCACCGCGGCGCGCGGCTTTAATCGCAGCATGATGGGCCTTGTCAGCGAGCATGCGGTTTTTGGCGCGGCGGCTCCGGCGCCGTTTCTGGCGGCGGATCTTCTCCGCTACGGCCTCGTCCGCGGCCACCCGTCCGGTCTGAAGCTGTTCAATCTTGTCGAAAAGCTGCCGTCGCGCCAGCAGGCGGTTGAGTCCCTGCTGACGGGTGGTTTGACACTTCACCTGCAAACCGGTGGGACGGTGCAGCAGCATGACACAGGTGGAAGTCTTGTTGACGTTCTGACCCCCATGTCCGCCGGAGCGCACAAAGGTCTCCTCCAAATCCGACTCCTTCACCCCGAGGGCCGCCATACGAGCCTGGAGTTGCTGCTCCTTGGTTTGCCGGGTGCCGGACGAATTCATAATCCCAGTTTCAGACATGTCCGGTTTGACGTCACTGAAATAAAGCGCGACGACGGGTCCTGCTCCGAATCTTATTTCAATCTTTGCCCAAGGAAAAAACCCATGACACTAACGCTCCAACAGAGCAGCCGCCGCGGGCAACAAAGCCCCTCGCCCTGAGGGTCTTTCCTCCGCGGCTCGATGCTGCGACCTGCCTCATTCTCGCAGACAGAGCGGCGCTTTTACGCTTTGCTGACCGCCATCCGGCCAATAATCCGCAAGACTTCTTGGTTTCCCCCGTTGAAATCCGCTACTGTTTGGCCGGAATATACCGACCCGTCAAATGCACCCAGACCTGATCCGCAAAACCTCCATCGTGGGCGTCTCGTTGCTGAACCTGGCAATCACCCTCCGGTATTGCCGACTGACCTACACCCAACGAATCAAACCGGCCTTGGCCATGTGGGTTTTCTTCACCATCGCCATTGGCATCAGCCTGGGCACTTACCTTAAATCTGAGAATTTCAGCCTGCTGGATAACATCCTGAACACGACCGATCTGGCTTTAAGCGCCGTCGTCTCGGGGGCGATCTGTTTGTTTGGAGACGAGACCACGCGTTTCAGCCGCTTCGACAAAGGCTGCCTAGTTGCCGTGGGCATCATTGTTCTTTTCTGGTTCGTCACAAAAAACCACCTTATCACCCACCTACTCACCCAAGGAATCTTGGTGATCGCCTATTTCCCGGTCATCCGCAGGCTGCGGAGCACGGGCAAAAACGGGGAGTCCTTTCTCATCTGGACCGGCATGTTGCTGGCAGCCACGCTGTCTCTTTTGTCGAGCAAGGGGACCTTGGCTACGATATACGCCGTCCGGGCCATTGTGTGTATTTCCGTGCTGTTACTCCTCATGCTGCGGGTGGAATATTCCGGAGCACCACCCCACGACAAGTGATAATTGAGATTTCGGATTTCTCCGGGGCCGTCGTGTTGGCTGACGCTGAAGCGGCTTGAAGACCGCGCCCCACTGCGCCCAGGAAGTCCGGTTGATAGAGCGGTGCTGGGGCAGGCACATCAAGGCTGGCCGAATACTTGGAAGCGGACAATCCTAAAGCTACGAACCCTCTGTCTGGGAAGGCGGACACGAGAGACCCGCTTGCCCGGTTTGGAAGGAGGGCGAGCAGTTTTCCGCTCTGCCATGAACCTCTGCTGAATTAGAACTAGTTGGGATGATTGTGAAGCCTTGTTTTTAGGCGAGCTGGCGTGGCAAGCGGATTTCGGTTTTCAACACCATATGAGGTTCAGGGGTTCAACGCGCGAATTTTTTCATTGGAGGAATTCTCTCACAGCATCGCGCGGACGGGGTGAGAGGGGCGGACGGCGCACTCTTTTTATTTACTTCACATCCGTGCCACGGAAGCCCGATTGCGCAACCGAAAAACCATTGATATTCCCTGTTGATGCGCTTCAAGGTAAACTTCCCGCCCTAAGCCAATCGACCATGAAGCTCATGAAAACCATAGAGACACCAAATGGCTTCCTCCGCATCCTCCAACACTTCATGGTTACTTCGGCTGTATCTCAACGGTGCCTTTGCGTGGTTGAAGATCCGCGATTGATCCCAAGTGCGGGCGTGGGCTTGACCGTAAGGCACAAGAAAAAGGCGGCTCCGGAGAGCCGCCTTTTCATGAATCAAACCCGCAAACCGAAATCAGGCGGTTTTCGCCTTGCCGGTTTCAGGACCGTCCAGATGCACGGCCTTGTAGCCGCCAATGGTCTTGAAGTAAATCAACAAGAGCAGATAGACCGCCGCCATCGCCGCCGGAATGGCAGAGTCGGCTTGCAAAGTGTGCCGGTCCCCGCGAATGTCGGCCTCATGCACGGCCTTTTGATCCTCAGTGGCCTTAGTGTCCTTAATGGCATCTTTGACCTCGCCAAGCTTTTTGCCATCCAGACCGTTGACTTCGCTAAACACCAGGAAGGAGCTGGTTTTTTCGGCCTTGTATTGGGCGTAGAGGGCGGGATTGGCCTTGTTCAACTCCTCGCCGGCAAAACGGTCTTTGGCGTAGCCCAGGCCGGCCGATCCGACCAGACCGGCGGACATCATGCCGATGCCGCCCATGATGGAGATGGCCACCGCGCCGGTGCGCGGGAATCGGTCAGAAGCCACGGCAAGCATGGTGGGCCAGAAGAAGGTCTTGCCGAGCGCATACACGCCCAAAGCAACAAAAGCCATGGCGAAACCTGAGATATGGCTGGTGAGGTTCAGACCAACGCAGGCCAACATGGCGCAAATGCACAACAAGCCAACCGGCGAAATCTTAAGCGTCTTCTCAATGAAATGGGCCGAGAAGCGCAGCAGGAACATCGCCGCAGAGGTGAAGATGAAGAGCCACTTGCCTTGGGCAGGCGTGAGAATGTTGCCCGTGATGTTTTGGATCCAGCCGTCCGTGCCCAACTCAACCGCCCCGACCAAGGCGTGGGTGATGAAGAGTACAAACAGCAGCAGCGACCCCATGGAGAAGCGGGTGATCACACCAATGACGATGAGCAGCACCCCGCCGATGCCATAGGAAATATTGGAGGCCAGCGATGCCACCATCTTGGGATCCGCGTCCTTGGCCATGAAACCGCTCAGGATGCCGGGGATCAGACCGTTGAAGAACATGACCAGCAGGCCGCAGATGACCAGACCGCCGAGGATGCCGACGTCCTTGAACATCTCCCCGAGCTTGACGCCCTTGGCGCTTGCCTCGGATTTGGGGAAGTGCTGGCCGAAGAACATAACTCCGTAAAGAACCGTGGGGACGAGATAGAGAGCGAGCTGGGCTTTCCAGCCCCAATGCATTCCGTCACCGAAGACCCAGCCGGCGAGCGCGCCGATCACCATGCCGGCGGGCCAGGAGGCGTGCAGGATGTTGAGGTAATGGGTGCGGTTGTTGGGGAACAAGGTGGCGACGAGCGGATTGGCCACGGCTTCCAGGGTGCCGTTGGCGAGCGCGAAAACAAACATGCCCCACTTCAAACAGGCAAAGGCCGTTTCCTTGGGCATCCCAGTGGGCATGGCAGCAAAGGTGATCACAGCCGAAAGCACATGGAATGCGAAAGCGGCCACCACCAACTTGCCGTAGCCGATCTTGTCCGCGACCACTCCGCCGATGATGATACCGAAACAAAAACCGGTGAACCCGGCGCCGCCGATCTCGCCGAGCTGCGCGGCGGTGAACCCGAACTCGCTGCCCCAGTTGGCGAAAATACCTCCGCGGATGGCGAAGCCGACGCCGGCGGCGAAGATGGCCATGAAGCCGGCTAATAAGAGCCGCTTGGCATTGGGCGCGACGGCCCCGTTGCTGACTGATGTGTTACTCATAGTTGTTCGTTGAACTGGTTTGGTTTGGTTGGTTGCAGAGAAAAATTCTACCTGGTAAAGGCCGGAAGCCGGACAATCGCCCCACCCTTGAGGGCGGATTCATGGGCACACAGACCGGCACAGGTCCAGTTGGCCGACTGCTTTGCATCGGGAAAAGGCGCCCGCCTGGCGGCCAGTGCGCTGGCAAACTCGTGCACCAAATGCGGATGACTGCCGCCATGCCCCCCGCCCTGCGTGAAACTCAGGTGGGTCTTCTTACCCGCGTCGTAGACACCCTGCTTGGTGTATTTAGCAATACTCCGGGGCAGACGCCCGGCATAGTCCGGGCACTTCACCGGCTTGGGAATCTTGGGCTCGGGCTTCTTGGCCGTGTGCAGCACCAGCGGATCGTGTTCCACCAAAGGCCACTCCACGGACGCCTTGTCGCCGTAGACATCAAGGCTCTCGCGGTATTGCCGGGCGGTGTCGAACAGGGAGCGGATGATGCGGGCGCTGACGTCGGTGCCTTGGAACTTGAGATGCGCCGTCTCCACAGCAAAGGGCGACCCGTAATGTTTTTCGAGTTCAGGCCGGACCGCTCCGGAACCGAAACAACTGACGTAGTCCACCGGCGCGCCTATCAGGCCGGCCACCGGCCCCACACAATGCGTCGCATACCACATGGGCGGCAGACCCGGCCAATAATTGGGCCATCCATCCATGTCCTGCTGATGACTGGCTTGGACAAACTGAAGCCGGCCAAGCTTTCCTTGGTCGAGCAGCTCCTTCATGAAAAGATATTCACGGGCATAAACCACCGTCTCCATCATCATGTAGCTCAGCCCTGTCCGCCGCACGAGATCCACGATCTTTTTGCAATCGGCCGCACTGGTCGCCATGGGCACCGTGCAGGCCACGTGCTTACCTGCCTTGAGGGCGGCAATGCTCATCCAGGCATGGTCGGGAATGGGCGAATTAATGTGAACCACGTCCACCTCCGGATCCTTGAGCAGTGTGGCGAAATCCTGATACCGCCGGTCCACGCCGAAATAATCACCGATGGCATTGAGCTTTTTAAGATCGCGCTGGCAGATGGCGTGGCACTGCGTCAGGGGATGCTTGAGCCAGAGCGGAATGAATTCCGCCCCGAAACCCAGGCCGACAATGGCAACGTTGATTTTTTTCATGATTCATCCCGGTCAATCACACCGGGCGCGCAAAAGAACACAGCCAGAGTGCCTGAAGGAAAAAGCGTTCCTGATTCCACTTCGCAAGCGCCTGATTGTCAAGCTCAGGATTCTCAAACTCCGGAGGATAACCGGCCACCCGCTGCGGCGCATCATCGGAGCCCGCCTCTCAAAGAGCCGGCCACCAACCCGCCCAAAACCCCGCAAACCTCGGTCGAGTCCAGCGCGGCACCCGTGATTGCGGCTGAACGCCCCGAAATCAGCACCGGCCATTCCCGCGCATCGGCCGGCCGACGCCCGTGCGACCCCTTGACCAGCCGGGCGTCCAGCGGAACCACGTCCATGAGCATTCGGAATCCTAGCTTCTTCTGCAGCAGCCGGCGGACAATCCTGGCTTTCACCAGCGGAATGGACGGATCGAGAAAGAGCTCCACCGGGTCATAGCCGGGCTTGCGGTGGATATCCACAGTCCGGGCAAAATCCGGGGCGCGGCGGTCGTCTTGCCAGTAATAGTAAGTGAACCAAGCCCGCTCCCGCGCCACGGCAATGAGATCCCCGCTTCGGGGATGGTCCAAGCCATGCGCCTTTTTCTCCACGTCGCCCCAGACGTCGTCGACACCGGGCTGCTGCTCCAGAAGCGCCCTCACCTTTTTTTCCAGGGCCGGGTCATTGATATAAATATGAGCCACCTGATGGTCGGCCACCGCAAAGACCCGGCTAGCACCGCAATCCAGCAGTTCGAGCCCGAGCTCCTCCTTAATTGTCAGCCAGCCCTGATCCCGAAAAAGCCGGTTCAAATGCACCGGCGTATCCACCGCGCTGATGCCATACTCGGAGATCAAAACAACCTGGACCGATTGCCTCGCAAAAAAATCAATCAGATCCCCGGTAATCTCATCAATCCGCCTCAGATCGGAGTCGATGACCGGGTGCCCCGGACCGAACCGTTGCAGGTTGTAATCCAGATGCGGCAGGTAAATCAGGTTCAACGTCGGCGCACACTTCCTCTCAATCCATTGGGCCGCCCCGGCAATCCAGCGCGACACGGCATCGGCCGCAAACCGGGACGAGTCCAGGCCGGCCGCCGGCCCCCAGAAAGCGGGAAAGGGAAATTCGCCCAGCGCGCCTTTGAGCTCTTCGCGGATGGAATAGGGCCAAGCGTAAACATCAAAAAACTTGCGGCCATCGGCCGGGTAGATCGGACGCGGGGTCACGGACCAGTCCGCGCTGGAATACATGTTGTACCACCAGAACATCTTGGCGCAGGTGAAAGCCGGATCAGCCTCGCGGAGGATATCCCAAATTTTCTTGCCCCCGACGAGGTGGTTGGACTGCTTCCAGAACTGCACCTCGGCCAGCTCACGGTTGTACCAGCCGTTGGCCACGATGCCGTGCCGGGCCGGAGGCTGGCCTGTGAGATAGTTCGACTGGGCCGTGCAGGTGACAGCCGGAAACGCCGGAACAATTCGGCTCAGCACACCCCGGTCGCGGAATGCATTGATTCGGGGGGTATGCGCCCCAAGGAGCGACTCGGACAAACCCACGACATTGATGATAGCAGTGCGGTTCATGAATCAAAAGGCAGGTTTCGGGCGGACCGCGCCCCGTGCCGGGCCTGAAGCTCATCTATGGATTGCCGGATGAGATCCGCATTCATCTCATGCACCTCGAAACCGACGCCGATGTCGTGCAGCAGGGTGATGGCAAGCTGCCCGCCCAAGTGCTCGCGGAACTCGTCAAGTCCTTCTAGCAAGAGGAGTTCCTGTCGGGCGTTTTCCGCCAGAAGATAGGGATTGAAAAGCTCGTAGCCGAGCGCTTCCAGCAGGCCCAACACTCGGGTCGCAGCCTCCGCACCGAGGTATCCGGCGCGACGGGAGTAAATGACATCCAGCGCCACGCCCAAAGCCACAGCTTCCCCATGGCGCAGGGTAAAGTTGGAAACCTGCTCCAGCTTGTGCGCCGCCCAGTGCCCGAAATCCAGCGGACGGGAGGAACCGAATTCAAACGGGTCACCGCCCCCCGCAATGTGGTTCACATGCAATTCCGCACACTGCCGGATAAGATGCCGGAGGGCGACGGGCTCGCAGCGGGCCAGGGCACCCGCGTTGGCCTCCAACGCCTCGAAAAAGGCGCGACTGCGGATACAGGCCACCTTCACCGCCTCCACGTAGCCCGAGCGCAGATCCCGGGGCGGCAAGGTGGAAAGCAGTTGAAAGTCGTTTAGCACCGCGAAAGGAATCGCAAAGGTGCCTATGAAATTCTTCTTACCAAAGGCATTGATCCCGTTTTTAACCCCCACCCCGGAATCACATTGCCCGAGCGTCGTGGTGGGAATGCGAATCAAGCGCACACCGCGATGCGCCGTGGCTGCCGCCAATCCAGCCATGTCCAACAAGGCCCCGCCCCCCACGACGATCAAGAAGGAGTGGCGGTCGATATGATGCTCATGAATGGCGGCCAACAACGCCGCCACCTGCGACCAGGAAGCCTTGGCCGCCTCCCCGCCGTCGCACAATATCGGCGCGGCAGCCAAAGCGGCAGGAAGGTCCGGGACGTTGAAATACGCCTCAATGGAAGCTACCAACCCCGGCTGGGCCGCAGCCAGTGCCTGATCCACCACCACCAGAGCGCGGCGCGGGGCGCCCGATCCCCCCCCATCGCGCAGGACATCGCCCAGCACGGGGTTGGAGGGATCAAAAACCCCGTCGGCAAAAAAAATCCGGTGCTGCCAGCGCACGTGAATGCTTCGTTCAATTAAATCCATGACACAACGAGATCCATGAGATTCCCAATCCACAGCAGCAGTGGCAAGAGCAGACCGACGCCCGGTGCAGGCTCAAACAGACTACGATGCGGCCGGAAATTCAGGTGGCCGGCACCTTGCGCTGGAAAACCAGAGCCATCAGGAAGCAGCCCGCAAAAACAAAACCCGCCCACACCGTTACATGAGCCGCCGCCGACCAGTCCACCAAGGCAATGCCCGCCAGCAACCCGGCCACCATCCGCCCCACCCCGCCGGCCCGGCTGCGCACGCAGCGCCACAACCAGATCGCAAGACAGCCGCCGGCCACCCAGAACAGCGGCGGCCGTGCGGGATTAACAGTGAGGTTGGCAACCAAAGGGGCGGCAAGCAGCAGCAATGGCCAGCGCCCCACAAAGCCCCCGTTGCTCTCCGTCCGCGCCAGAAAACTCAAACCCGCCACATAAGCCGCCAAGGCCAGCCCATGCCAGAGCAGCACCGCACCGAGCCTCGGATGGGCCGCCGCCGCCGCCACGGCATAGAGCAGAAAGCGGCACGCGGCCATCAGCAACGGGGCCAGCCCCGTGCGCTTGTGAACCGCATCATAAACAAGAATCATCGCCGCCAGCAAAACCCCGTTGATCGCCGGCGCCGCCCCGAGCGGCAAGAGCAACAGCCACCCGCAAACCAGCAACCCAAAACCCAAAACCCATACCAAGCGCAAGGAGACCCGCCCAGAAGGAATCGGGCGTTCGGAGCAATGGCGCCGGTCAAAGCCCTCATCAAAGGCATCGTTGAGAAACATACCGCCGGTGTAAAGCAGGGTCGCCCCGGCGCAGAGCCACAAAATACGCGCTGCGGGAACGCCTCCATTGAGCAGCCATGCCGCAAGGCAATTGGACCAGACCGTCGGCAGATTGGAAACCCGGCCCAAGACGAGCAAGGTGCGCAGCTGGCGGGTAAAGGAACTCATCTTCAAACCAGGCCGCATTCCCCCAAACGCGCCAGTGTCCAATCATATTCGCCCACAATCTGATCCACCACGTCTCGGCTGCGGAGCCCCTCGGGCATCACAGCCCAAGTGTAGGTCTCCATTTCCAGATGCGGGCAGAGCCCCGGCTGCCCCTTAAGAAAACGGAACACCCCCGACACATGGTCCGATGTCGTCCCAAAACCGCTGCCCGGCTCACAATGCAGCGGAACATGAAAATGAACCCGCCACTCGTCACCCGGAGCGGGCGACTGGGCGAAACCACTCTCCAAAGCCGGAGCCAAATCCCGAAACCGCGTCAGAGCCCCGTCGGCGTGCCGGATTATAACCTGATGCAAATACACATCCTCGGCAAAAGCGCTCAAGGCACTCAACGCCCAGGCGTCTGGTGTGATTTTGAGCGCATTACTGACGTGGATCTTGCTGATCCGGACCTCGTGGCTGCGAAACCGGGCCAGCGCATCGGCAGGCTCCTCAAATTGCAGTGCGAAATGGCAGGCGTCATAGTTGACACCCAGATGCTCATTAAGCCGGGGATCACACGCATGCTCCTCACGCAACCGGCTGAAGAAGGCAATTGTCTCCGCAGTGTTTTCAAACAGGCCAAAGGGCTCCGGTTCCAGCCCGAGATGCAGCCGCCGACCCGATCGTTCGCTCAGCCTGGCCACATGCTCCACACAGCGCCATACCTGATCACGAACCGCGCGCTCCTGATGGGGCGTGGTGATGAAATCCTTGAACGAACCCGGCAAGGTGCTGACGCTGCACTCCAGACCGGGCGGTGCCAGGCAGTCCAGCAGATCGAACAACCGGATGGTGTAATCCAACCGCCGATCCTCCGTCCAGTCGGGCAGATAAACCCGCTCCTTGACCCGGGTGCCGTGGAACCGGCCGAACGGGAAACCATTGATCGTGAAAATGTAGCAGTCATTCCTGCCGAGCCACCGCTGAAAATCCAGCAGCGTGGCAGGATCGCCCAACTCGCACGCCGCCCGATCGCTCAGACGCAGACCGATGCCATAGGCTCCCCTCGGCTCAACCCGTTCCTTGATCCGGAGCGTATGCTGCTCCAGCGAGGCGAATGTCTGCGCCCAATCCTCCCCCGGATGGACGTTGGTGCAATAGGCCAAATGCAACCCCTGTTTGAGAATCATGGATGCGCAGGTTGTTCCAGCCCGCCGCCGGGAAGAATGAACTTGGGGCTCTGACTCAGGAAACGCAGCGGATTCTGATAGATGAGGCGGTCAATCACAGGGGCACTGTGACCGCGACGGCGCAACTCCAGCGCCGCCAGCGGAATGGCCAGCGGCACGCTGACCCCCCAGTCGCAGGCACTGTTCATCCAAAGCCGCTCGGAACTGTATTGCTCGATCATGTCCACCGCCCGCGCGGCGGTGCATTTGGTTTCAGGATAGAGCGTCATCCCGCCCCAGAACCCGGCATCCAACACCCTCTTGACAGTGTGCTCCTCCACATGATCAATCAGGCAGCGCTCCGGCTTGATCCGCGAGTCGGCCCGCAGCACATCCAAAATCAGCCGCGTCCCCTTGAGCTTGTCCTCCAGATGCGGGGTGTGGACGAGGATGAGCTGGTCGTGCCGCGCGGCCATATCCACGTGCATTTCCAGAACCTGCAGCTCGTTGCGGGAATTCTTGTTCAGTCCGATCTCACCAATTCCCACCACATTGGGGCGCCCCAGAAATTGAGGGATCAGCGCAATGACCTCACGGGCCAAGCCCACATCCTCCGACTCCTTGGGGTTGATGCACAGCCAGCAAAAATGCGGCAATCCAAACTGCGCCGCCCGTCTGGGCTCATACTCGGTGAGCTGTCGGAAGTAATCATAAAAACCGGCTGCGGCGCTGCGGTCGAAACCCGCCCAGAAAGCCGGCTCGCACACCGCCGCACACCCCGCCAAGACCATCGCCCGATAGTCGTCCGTGGTGCGACTGACCATGTGGGCATGAGGTTCGATATAGCGCATACTTGTCATTTCCCTCCGGGCCAGGCACCGCAAGCAGCCTTGCTGGTGGCTACGGCAATGGGATCCTCGGTGGGATCGCTCAGAGCCGCCAACACTCGCTCCACACGCCCGCCCCCCTGCCCTTGCAGGAGCGGCAGCGCCTGCGCAAAGGCCGCAAAACGAAAGTCCGCCTCGCCCTCCGCACGCTCCAACCGGTCCATAAACGCCGCCACATCAATCAGCTTTGATCGCGCTTCCATGAAATATAGGTCCAGCAATTCACGACGTGTCATCGCTTCCGATGATTTCAATCTCCCCCTCCCACTGCAAGGGTCGAATTGCATTCAAAACCCCCGACCAAACCGCCGGTGCGAGGAAACTCTTCCCCGGAGCACCAAAAACAAATCCCCTTTACCCAACACGCCTCACCCGATAGCTTCGTGCCCATGATCAACCGATCGTTTTTGCAAATTCCCGCCTACCTGACCTTGCTGCTAACCGGATTTCTGCTCAGCCCGGCTGGGGCACAATTCGCCACCAACACCGCCCTAGTGCCCGTGGCCCGCACCAACGCCGGCTGGATCGCCCGTCACGAATCGATGAACCGGCTGACCCGGGCGGGAAACATCGATTTGATCTATGTCGGCGACTCCATCGTGGAGCATTACGAGCATCAGGGCAAAGAGGTCTGGGAACACTACTACACCCCCCGCCACGCGCTGAACCTGGGCATTGGCGGAGACCGCACCCAGCATGTGCTCTGGCGCCTTCAACACGGCAACATCGACGCCATCCATCCCAAGCTGGCCATCGTCATGATCGGCCAGAACAACGGCGGACATAATACCGGCGAGGAGATAGGCGCGGGCGTCGTAGAGATCATTCACACACTGCGCACCCGGCTGCCTGACACAAAAATCCTGCTGCTGGGCATTTTCCAGCGTCGGGCCAAGCCCACCCCGGAGCGTGCCGTCCTAGCCAAAGCCAACGAAATCTCCGCCCGCCTGGCTGACAATCGGACCGTTTTCTACATGGATATCAACTCCCTCTTCGTGCGACCGGACGGAACCATCTCGCGCGACCTCATGCCCGACTATGAACACCCCAGCCCTCAGGGTCATAAGATCTGGGCTGAAGCGATCGAATCCAAAGTGGCTGAGCTGATGGGAGACAAGCCGGTCGCCCCCATGCCCTGAAGGGCCACGGATGAGCCGGCTTGGCTCCAACTTCCCTCGCCTATGGCGCGAGGTAAGGCGTGCCTTCAATCCACCAGACTCCGCGACGACCACCACAACCTGCGCTTTCCAGGCGCCCCTCTCTGCAATCAACGCTCTCGGAGATCCTCCTCCCGGGTGCGCCACAGAAGGTGAGTTCGCTGCCATTGCCCTTTGCTGTTCGCCCTTTCCGCTTTGCTCTTCGCGCTTGGCGCTTGACGCTCTGAGCGCCTCCTTACGTCGGCGGCCGCAAAACGGGAACGCACCGCGCCACGCAAAAAAAGTCCCTGTGGCGCACGACAGCAGGAGTGCCTTATGCCAGGAACGAATTTCGTGAATTCACGAGCATCCCGACCGCCGGCCGCGGGCCATTATTGCGGCAGCCAGATCTGTTCCGGCCGCCCCATCGGGGCAGGACGAAAATCCAGAGCCTGGTCCACGACCTGGCGCATCCGTGAAAACCACCACTGGGGATTGCGCGGCGGCCGAGTGGTGTTTGCGCTGGCGCAGGGAGTCCGCTCGGGGGAGAAGCCTAGTTCCATCTGCCCGCTCCCAGTCACCGTTGTTTGAATTGATTTCATGCTCCCACCCTAGCGGATGGGGTTGGACATTGGCTGTCCAAGTGAAATTATTTCATCAGAAATTCACGAGCCGGCCCTTCGCTAAAAACAGCGTATCCGACCGGCGGATCCATGCCTCAGGGTGCGCAGATTTCCTGATCAAGAAGGTTCGGATGTCTTGGCCCGCTACCTGACCCAGGCTTGCGGTGTGAGGTTTTTCACCTCGGCAGTGCTCACGGTTCCAATCCTAGG
>CAIQOK010000058.1 GCA_903873415.1 uncultured Verrucomicrobiota bacterium
ATCTTCGATTACATCGAATGCTTTTATAATCCCAAGCGCCTTCATAGCGCCCTTAATTTCCTGTCCCCACTTGACTTCGAAGCCAAAAATAATTGACCAAACGACCCGATTTTACTGTCCGTTTTTTCGAAGCAAGCCCAAACCGCAATTGGGATGAACCGCAAATAAGGCGAACAATCACAGCCAAAATGAAAGTCCCCCATCCACAGCACTTCAACCCATGATCTAATATCTGGCTATGAGGAGCCCCTTCACTTCCGCCCTGCCCCGAGCCCGGCGCGGTTTCAATCGCCGGATTTGGCATTTTCCAGCCTAATAAGGTTCCCGTTTTCACAAATGATTCATTCGTCGGAAGCTGGCAGAATGATGCTCTTTTGCTTCCGGCTTCGCCGGTCGGGCACCCTGCAATACGCATAGCTCCCCATGAGGCAAAAGATCGGCTGATTAATCATCAACGGCTTGCGAATCTTTAGTCTTCACGGGTGCCATCCGCAAAAAGGCCTTGGGGCCCCCCCGCCCCGGGCCCGCCACAGGTCTGATAAGGGATTGGCTCGCAAACACATCCTGTATGCCGGCATCGTTTCACTTCTTTTGGTTGCTGCACGGGCGTGGTCCGCTCCGGCAGACCGGCGGGAGCCTTCTTCAAGCAGCCCGACAAATCGATTCCGCTGAGGCAGGAAAAAGAGCCCCCTTGCCACAAGAAAAAACCGATGACACCGGGAGGCTTCTACGACTACCGGTGGAGAAACGATCATCCACCTTAGTTGCGCCTTCAGAAAAACCATTCAGCCCCCTTCATGCCCTCCGTGGACTTCATGTCGCCCCCCGTCCCAAGCCAAATAGACCCTGGAGACAGAAATGGGCTTCCGATTCCTCCGCCTCATACAGCGCTTCATGGTTACTTCAGTTTTATTTCAAAGCTGCTTTCGGGTGGTCGGAGATCCGCGGTGGATCCCAAATCCGGCTTTTAGGTTCAATCGGCTGGGGACAAAAACACCTTCGCCCAGCAGGAGTTCGAGGGATGACTCCGGGTTAAAGCGCCAAAGCCCTGACCACCGCCGCCGAGAGCCTCACCGCGTAAAGGGCAGGCAGGAACGTTGCGTGGGATTGCAGGAGAATACCTGATCAGGCCTGCGGAGATGGGACCTGAACTTCGGCAAACACGATAACTCCGGCACTGGTCTGAAGGTGGCTTTGGACCTGGACTTCGACCTGCTGTCCGATAAAGGCCCGGGCGTTATTAACCACGACCATGGTGCCGTCGGGCAGATAGCCCAGCGCCTGCCCCCGGTCGCGCCCTTCGCGGACCAAGTGCAGGCTCAGAATCTCGCCCGGCAACAACACGCTGCGCAAAGCCTTGGCCAACTCGTGCAGTGTCACATATTTCACCCCCTGCAGTTCGGCGATCTTGCCCAGATTGTAATCGTTGGTGAAAAGCTTGGCCCCGAGGTTGCGCGCCAGAAGCACCAACTTGGTGTCGACCTCCTTCTCCTCCGGGAAATCACCCTCATGGATCTTCACCTCGTTGCGGGTGTTGCGCTGGATCCGATTGAGCATTTCCAGCCCTCGCCGCCCCCGGGCCCGCTTCAGGGGATCATGCGAGTCGGCCACGGCCTGAAGTTCACGAAGGACAAAACGCGGAACCACAATGAGCCCCTCGAGAAAATCCCCTTCGATCAGCTCGGCGATCCGGCCGTCAATGATGACGCTGGTGTCGAGTAGGAGCGGGTTTTGGGGCTTGTTTTGAGGGGCGAACCGGACGTAGGGGATGATGAGCGAAAAATCCTCCTTATTGCTGCGCATGGCCAGGACGATCCCGATGTAACCGAACGCGAGAAAAAGCCCCAACCGGATCAGCCAGCGCACCTGCACGTCGGCGCTTTGGAAAAGCCCGGAGCCGTCAATCAGCATCGCCACCACCGTGCCCAGAAGGAGTCCGAAGGTGGTGGCCGAGAAAGCGCGCAGGGAAAACCCCTTCAACATCTCATCCACGGCGATGAGCAGCCAGCCGAAGCCAAAACCGATCACCATCCCCGCCCAGCCGTAGGAGATGAGATCCGGGCTGACTTGGCTGACCGAGTAGCCGGCGGTGGTGCACAGGCTCAGGAATAAAATGCGGATGACCCAGAGTGCCATAGACTATTTGGCGGAGGATTTTGCCGGCTTATGGGCCCACATGACGCCCCATAACCCGAGCCTGTTGAGGTTGCTGGTGGTGACGGAGAGATTCCGCACGATGGCAGCGACGTTTGTCGCAAGCTGCTCGTCATGGAGCATTGTGCCGGCCAGCCCCTGCCCGGCCTGAAGGCCGGCGAGAATGTCGCGCAGCGAGGCCGAGGCCGTTTCAATGTTTTTAACCGAGGCGGACACCCGGGGGGCATTCGTTTCCAGAACGACCCCGAGGGTGTTGCCAAACTGTTTGACCTCCTCCGAGAAGGCATAGACGTTGCTGACCGACTGCGAAATCACAGGGGCATTGGAGGCGATCAATGCGTCCAGATTAACCACGGTGTTGACGGCTCGCCCGGAGATGGCGCGCAAATCCGCAATGGTGACGGCCAGATTCGTGAGCGTTTGCTCATTGAGCGCATAGCGCCGCACATCGACCACCGCCTCATCCAGCTTTTTCGCGGTGGCGTCGATCCGTTCGATAAACCCGGCCGCCGACCGCGCCACCTTCTGAATATTGAAGGGATCCTCACAATAAACCGGAGCGTTGTTGGTCAGCACCGGCGCCTGATTGACCGTTGGAATCACCGAGACATATTGATCCCCCAGAAAACCAGACTGTTCGATGACGAACTCGGCATCCCCGTGGATGAGATAGTCGCTATAAACCTTGAGGTGGATGACGACACTCTTGCCGCCGGGTGCCAGATCGATGCCGGCCACGCTTCCCACCTGCACGCCGGAAAGGAGGACGGCGGAACGGGGTTTCAAGCCGCCGACATTCCCGGCGTGCAGCTCAAGCCGGTAGCTGCCCCGCATCAGCGAGGTCCCTTTGCTGAACTGGATGAGCAGCGCGCCCAGCAGCACCAGACCCACCAACACAAACAGCCCCACTTTCAATTCAAGTCGCTTCTCGCTCATGTTAAAATGTGATTTCCTTCGGATTGGACACGCCCTCGATGAAATTCCGCACGACGGGGTCCGCCGAGTGGAAGATCTCCTCCGGGGTTCCCGCCGCGTGAATTTTTTTCCCGTGCAGCATGAAAATCCGGTGCCCCACCCGCCGCGCACTTCGCATGTCGTGCGTCACAACCACCGTAGTCACCTTGAGCCGGTCCCGCACCCTCAAAATCAGCTGGTCAATGCTGTCGGACACCACGGGGTCCAGTCCGGTGGTGGGCTCGTCATAAAGCATGAACTGCGGCTCGTAGATGATGGCCCGGGCCAGACCGACCCGCTTGCGCATACCGCCGGAAAGCTCCGAGGGCTTCTTGTTTTCCGTTCCCGGCAAATCCACCATCTCCAGCGCGGTGGCCACCCGGCGCCGGATTTCCCCCTCGGCCATTCGATGGTTGTGCCGCAATGCAAAGGCGACATTCTCAGCCACGGTCAAGGAATCAAAAAGCGCCGCGCCCTGAAAGAGCATCCCGAACTTGCGCCGCACCGGCAGAAGCTCCCGCTCGTTCATCGACACGATGCTCTGATTGTCCACGAGCACCTCGCCGGAGTCCGGCTTTAGCAGGCCGATCAGATGCTTGAGCAGCACACTTTTGCCCCCGCCGCTCCGGCCGATGATCACCGCCGACTCGCCCGTTTCAATCCGGAAAGTGACGCCGTCCAGAATGGGCTGGGCGCCGAATTTTTTCTTCAGGTCGCGGACCTCAATCATAGAAGATGCACGATCGATCCCAGGGAGAGCGTCAGGAAGAAGTTGGCGATGAGGATGGTGATGGAGGAATAGACCACTGATTCGGTCGTGGCCCGGCCCACCCCCTCGGCGCCTTCGCTGCAGGTCATCCCCTTGTAACAGCCGATCAGCGCCACAATCCCCCCGTAGATGAACGCCTTCGTCATGCCGATCAAAACGTCAAAGGCGTCGGTGTATCTTATCGCATTATACCATGAATAAGTAGGGTCGATGCCCAGGAGATGAACCCCCACCCAGTAGCTGGCGCCGATCCCGATGCAGATGGCCTCGGCGGTGAGCAGGGGCAGAGCCAGATGGGCCGCCACCAAGCGCGGAACCACGAGATAATCCACGGGATGGGTGGCAAGAGTGCGCAAGGCGTCGATCTGCTCCGTCACCCGCATGGTGCCCAGTTCCGCAGCAATGGAAGCCCCCACACGCCCGGCCACCATCAGAGCCGTAAGCACCGGACCCAGTTCGCTGCACATCGAAACACTCACCACGGCCAGCGTGGCGGTGTCCATCTTGACCTTGTGGAACTGGAAATAAGTCTGCGCCCCCAGCACCATGCCGGTGAAGGCGCCGGTGATGAGCACGACAGACTGCGACTTCACGCCGATGTAATAAACCTGGTAAACCACGGAGCGCCAAGGCACCCGCAAAAGGACCAGGGATCCGAGGGCCTCCCTGGCCAGCAGGGCGATGCGGCCGAGGCCTTCCAGCCAGGGCGCCACCCATTTGTTGGCAAGGAAATTCATAAACCACATCAGGCTATCAGCGGGAAGGTTTCTTGGCCAGTTTTGATTGCGTCCGCCCGCGGCCAAGGACAGCAGATTCCCGTTCCGATTTTCCCAGATTCCGCTATCTTGGCCCGGTGACGATGACGGCCTCACCTTTTGCGGATCTCCCCGCGCTGAATCAGGTCACGGTCCCCGACCTGTGGCAGCAGCAAGCGGTGGCGGGGCTGCGCGCCGGGCGCGATGTGGTGGTGCACGCCCCTACCGGCGCCGGCAAGACCCTCATCTTCGAGCTTTGGTCCAATCAGGGCAAAAACCGCGGGCAGGCCATCTACACCGTGCCCACCCGCGCCCTGGCCAACGACAAGCTGGCCGAGTGGCGGGCACGCGGATGGGATGTGGGCATCGCCACAGGTGACCTGACGGAAAACCTGCACGCACCGGTCATCGTCGCAACTCTGGAAACCCAGAAAGCCCGCCTCATTCAAGGCGACGGTCCCGCGCTCTTGGTCGTGGATGAGTATCAAATGCTGCGCGACCCGGATCGCGGCTTAAACTACGAACTGGCCATCGCCCTGGCTCCGGCACACACCCAACTCCTCTTGCTCAGCGGCAGTGTGGCCAATCCTCAGGACGTCGTGAAATGGCTCCAGCGCTTGGGGCGCCAAGCCATCCTCATTCGCCATGAGCACCGCCCCGTCCCGCTGGAGGAGGTCCACGCCAACAATCTCAGCTACCATGTCCCCTCCGAACTTCGCTCCTATTGGTCACGCCTCGTCGCCAAGGCACTGGCTGAGGACTTGGGACCAATCCTGATCTTCGCGCCCCGCAGGCAGGCGGCGGAGGCCATGGCCGCCGAACTGGCCCGCCAGCTGCCCACGCCCAACCCGCTCACCCTCAACACCGGACAAAAGCAGCTGGTTGGCGAGCATCTGGCCAAGCTGCTGAAAAGCCGCATCACATACCACCACAGCGGTTTGAGCTATGGCGCCCGGGCCGGAGTGATCGAACCCCTCGCCAAAGCCGGACAGCTCCGCGTGGTGGTCGCCACCATGGGACTGGCTGCTGGAATCAACTTCTCCCTACGCAGCGTGGCCTTGGCGGGCGACTCCTACCGGCGCGACGCCATCGAACAGCCCCTGCGCCCGGATGAAATCCTGCAAATGTTCGGCCGCGCAGGCCGCCGAGGCCTGGACGAAACCGGCTTCGTGCTCATCACCGCCAATGAACTCCGCCTCCTCGACGCGCGCCCCGGCCAACTTACCCGCAGCGGCGCGGTCGACTGGAGCGCCCTGCTCGGATTGATGAGCGCCGCCGCCCGGCAGCATCGCGATCCCTTCACAGAAGCGGTGCGCGTCCAGGAGCGGCTCTTCACCACTAAACCGATTTTCCTGGGCGTCGAGGAATCACTCAAGCATCCACACGTGCCCTGCGGATTCAAGACCGACGCAGAGCGGGCCCGCCACGTCCGCAAGCTCGTCCGCGAAATGCTCAACAGCCGGGGCGAGTGGGAAACCCTGCCAACCTTGTCGGAAGTTCCCTTGGGCGCCATTCTTGTCGGGAGTCGCTCACACCCTCCACATCAAGGGCTAAAAACAACATCACAGGCCAGACTTACAACCTCAGAGTTACCCGCTCCCGGCGAAACCCAGATACCTTTCACCGATGAGGACAGGGTGGCCATTCCCCTGCCCGCCGATTCTCACATGGCCGGCGGCATTAAGTTTGAAGCGGGTTTCCGGCCTTCTTTGGAAGACGGCAACATGCCAACCGGATTTGGCACTGATTTTCCAGGCCAAACCATCAGCGTCCTCAGCGAACCTGCGGCGCTGGAAAAACTAGGCACCGGCGCACTGGTGGTGTTGCGCGAGGAAAATGGACGGAGAATCTATGGTCGCGCCAGCACCGTGGCGGAAAAGATCAGCGGCGAGCGGATCATTCTCGCCAAATGGGTGCGGCGCCTAACCAATTGGAATGGACGTCAGGCACCATTGGCTCTCTGGGACGAAAAAATAGCACCACTTCTTGAATCGAAACTCTCGCAGCTCAAGACTCCGGTCGTCCGCTTCCTGGAACAGGCGCACAAGATCGTCGTGCACGTGAGTCTGGCCGAGCTGACGCTGCGTGTCCCGGTGGACTCCTGCGGCGTGGCACTGTGGCGGCCGACCGAACGCGAGGTTCTGCCCTACGACTGCGCCCGGTGCAATCTGGTGGAGACCTGCAAGAAACTCTCCGCTGCCACGGGCACCGCCCTGCTCTGGCGCCGGTTGAATCTGGTGGACGCGGCAGGTGTGCCCACGCTGCGCGGCCGGGTGGTGAGCTTTTTCTCCCAGGGCGACGGTCTAGCCATCGCCGCCGCGCTGGATGACCAAACTTATCCACTCGACGAGCTGGTATATGATCTGGCCAATCTGGACGCCGGATTCCGCTTTTGCGGGGAGGACAACCGCTGGGCGGGACGTCTGGCTCTGGCCTGCCATGAGCAGTTCGGGCTGCAGAGCATTCCGGGTTACCTGGAAAACGGCGTGCCGCCTAAATACGGTTCGGGCGCGGAACAGGTTGTCGCCTCCGTGCACAAGAACCCGATGAACAAACACGCCTGGGTCACCGACCTGCTGGGCGCGGGGGACATTGACAGGATCATTATTGAGTGGCGCAGCCTGCTGCGGCAGATAGGACACGCGCCGGACTTGGACTGGCCGCGTTGGCGGGCTTTACAGGCCCTATCAAAAACATTTCTCAACGAAACCCAATCGCCCACCCTGACTGAGCTGCCGCCCTTGGACTACCACCAGACCAGACGGGTGGATCACCGCTTGATCTTGCGCAGACACTAGAAAATCCGGCCCAAGGTCACAGGTAAAGGGCGGACCGGACTTCGCGCGCCATCACACTGGCAAAAGGATAGCGTTTGTCCGGATCGGTCTCGATGCACTTGAGGATGACCTTCTCCACACCGACGGGGATGCCGGGATTCAATTCACGCGGGGTTTGAAAACAAGACCGGTCCAGTTGCTTGCGCAGAATCTCCGTCGGCGTATCGCCTGGAAAAGGATTCTGATTGGTCAGCAACTCATAAGCGGAAACCCCGAAGGCGAAGATGTCGACCCGATGAGTGAGGGGGCGGCCCTGCAACTGTTCGGGCGCCATGTAGGCGGGGGTGCCGGGATTTTTCTTGAGCTTCAGCGGCTTGTCGGAAATCGGTTGGGCAATGTCGAAATCCACCAGTCGCACGTTGGCGTTGCGGGTGACCAGCACGTTTTCCGGCTTGAAATCCAAGTGCATATAACCGCCCTCGTGCATCTGCTCCAACCCGGCCGCCATGTCGATGAGGATCTGGGACACATGCTCGGCCAGAAGGGGATCGCCGCGGCTGTAGAGGACCTTAAGGTTTTCCGCCTCAACATAATCCATGAGCAGATACGGATTCCCCTTGATTCTGCCATGCTCGGCGTAATCCACAATGTTCTCGTGGTCGGCAAGGCTGGCCAGGATTTCGCAGCCGCGGAGGAATCGGCGCTGGGCGAACCAGTTGAAGCGGAATTTGGAATGCATCAGGCGCAGGGCATAGGGCTTGTTCTGAGGGTCGGTGGCCAGCCAGATGTCGGCCATGCCGCCGCTATTGATCAATTCTTGGAGATAAAAGCGCCCGAAAGGCCGCGGCCCCGAAGGGTGCGCACCGGCGGCGGCCGCCAATAGCTTATTGCCTGAAACACTCACGGATAGTCGAATATCATATCCGGATGGATTTGCCAATTGCAGGTTCGCGCGGCTGGAAAAACTCGGGGCCGCCATGAATTGATTCTGCCGGTTCAGTACGCGTGGATGATCCAATGCGCCCTGCCTGTCCCGGGTTTTTTGCGGATTTCAAGCCATGCCCCAACTCTCCTTGAAAATTAGCGTTTATCCTCGCCGATTAGCAGTTAAACTTCCCATCGAACATATGAGCAAGATCGTCGGCATAGATTTGGGCACCACAAACTCGTTGGTCGCCACGGTGGATTCGGGCATTCCGTTGGTCATCGCGGACGCTGAGGGCCGGCGCCTCACGCCCTCCGTCGTTCACTTTCCATCCGGCGCCGCACCGGTCGTGGGGCATGCCGCCAACCGCGTGCGCATCGTCAAGCCGGCTGAGACCGCCTATTCCGTGAAACGGTTCATCGGCCGGCGCGGGGCGGATATGGCGGAGGAGAAGATGCTCGTGACCTATCCGGTGGCCGGATCGGACAGCGGGCCGGTGACGATTCCGTTGCACGGCAGAAACTATTCGCCGGAGGAGATCTCCGCCGAGGTTTTAAAAAAACTCAGGGCCGACGCCGAGGGATATTTCGGCGAACCGGTCACGCGGGCGGTGATCACTGTGCCGGCGTATTTCAACGACGCCCAGCGCAATGCGACCAAGCGGGCGGGGGAACTCGCCGGATTCACAGTGGAACGCATCGTCAACGAACCCACCGCGGCGGCGCTGGCCTATGGATTGAACCGGCTCAAGGAAAAATCCAGAATCGCCGTCTATGATCTGGGCGGCGGCACCTTCGACCTCTCGATTCTTGAATTGAACGACGGCGTGTTTCAGGTGCTGGCCACCAACGGCAACACATGCCTGGGCGGTGATGACATTGACCGGGCCATCCTCGACTTTTTCACCGCGCGGATTTTGGCTGGCGGCGGACCGGATTTGAATATCGGGGCGTCCCTCCGCAATCCTGCGAATCTGGCGTCGGTCTCCCGGCTGCGCGAGGCGGCCGAGGATGCGAAGATCAGGCTTTCCACCGGTATGGAGGTCGAGGTCGCCCTGCCATTCCTCACCCCTGATTACAGTTTCAACCATCGCTTCACGCGCGAAGAGTTAGACGGACTGGCCCTGGCCATCGTGGAGCGGACCCGCTCGCATTGCGTCCGATCGCTGGCGGATGCAAAGCTCCAGGCCGGGGATTTGGATCAGGTCATCTTGGTCGGCGGACAGACGCGGATGCCGCTGGTCCGGCGTCTGGTTGGGGAGTGGTTTGGCTGCGTTGATTTTGAGGAGACGCGCGGCGGCATCCGGCTCGGAGCGGAGTATCACCGGGCATCCGGGCCCCAATTGAACACATCGCAAAATCCGGATGAGGCGGTGGCGCTTGGCGCCGCCATTCAGGCCGCGATTTTGTCCGGGGAGTTTCAAAACCTTCTGTTGTTGGACGTCACGCCGCTTTCTCTGGGGATTGAAACCTTTGGCGGCTTGATGAATGTGATTATTCCCCGCAACTCGACCATTCCCGTGAAGGCCGGCGAGCAGTTCACCACCGCCGTGGATCATCAGCGCAACATGCTCATCCACGTGTTGCAGGGCGAGCGGGAGCGGGCCAAGGACAACTGGAGTCTGGGCAAATTCACTATTGATTTCGAGCCGGCCCCGCGCGGTGTTCCCCGGGTGGGCGTGCAGTTTGAGATTGATGCCAATGGCATTCTGCACGCCCTGGCCCGTGATATTGCCACCGGCAACCAAAGGATTGTGGAGATCAAATCCGCAGTGGATGTGGATGATGCGGCAGTGCAACAAATGGTTGAAGAATCCGTCGAGCACGCTTTCGAGGATCTGGCCGCGCGGCGCTGGGTCGAAGCAAAACTCAAGGCTGCTGAACTGCTTCCGGCCGCGCGCAAAGGGCTGGAGGATTGCGCCGGTGAATTGGAGCCGGACTATATCGCGCAAGTGGAAGCCGCGTTGGAAAGCGCCGCAACCGCGCTGGCATCGGAAAATCCTGAAACCAAGATCGGGGATCCCCAACGGTTGCAGGCGGCCTGTGCTGCGCTGGATGAGGCAACCCGTCCGCTGGCGGAACGGCTTATGGACCGGGCGATGGAGGCAATGCTTCGTCAGCGCGGGCTTGTACCCTGAGAAACACCGTCCCGCCCGGAAACGGTTGCGGCCCGATGCGGGCCGGAAATCATCCGGTCACAAAGGGGCTGGTTGCTTTCCGGGCCGGGATTCGGAGCTGGGTGCCGTTGAAAAACGACGCGGCCCTCGTTTTGCGGCGGAGTCAGGGAAAACACCAATCCCATAAAACCGGGATTGAAGCCATCATTTGTTCCGGGCGCCGGCTGCTTGAACTCCCATGGAATCCATAAATGTATTCAAGCAGCACGCACAAGACACAACCCGCGATCAGTTGGAAGCGCGCTCGACTGGTTCCATCGGCAACGAGATGCGCACCAACCCCGACTGGCCATTGGAAGGCGGAATGATGTCCAATCGGCCGCGATGCGTCTCGATAATCTTCCGGCTGACGGTCAATCCCAGTCCCAGTCCCACCGTCCGGGTGGTGAAAAAGGGAGTGGGCCCCTTCTGCGCCGTCTCCGCAGTGAAACCGGCACCGTTGTCCTGCACTTCAATCCGTAAATAATCCGGGCCTTGGGAGGTGGAGTCGCGGTGGAGAAAAACCCCGATCCGCGGCTCGCCGGGGTTGGCCTGGAGGGCGTTGAGGATGACTTCGAAGAGAGCCTGTTTAAGAGCGGCCCGGTCCCCGGTGACCACCACCGGGATGTTTTGATCCGCGCAGGCAAAGTGAATCTGCTTGGTCGGCTGGTGGCGTCGCGCATCCTCGTAGGCTTCCTCGATCAAGGGGGCCAGCGGGAAGACATCGTTGGAGGAAAGTCCGTCGCGGGCCAGAAACCGCATCTGATTGATCAGGCGGTTGACGCGCTTGACGCCGTCACTCATGGCGACATCAAGGGATGCGCGGAATTCCGGGTCGCTGAATTTCTCCGAGAGCAGCTGCTGGTGTGTTGAGACGGGCACCATGGCATTGCCTACCTCGTGGGCGAGACGGTCGGCCATGGTGCGGATCAGGCGCAGGTTGGCGGCTTCGCCTGCCAACTGGCGCAACTGTTCGCTGCGGGTCAAATCCTCCACCAACAGCAATGCTGAGGCGGGCGGCGCGGGGGGATTCCGATGGAAGGGCAGAATGGTGATGTTATGGATCGTGCCGGACGATTTAGAGTGTTCATAACGGAAGGGGGCCACGGCGGTGCCGGTTTGAAGCACTTGGAAAACCTTCGCCCCGATGAGTTGTGGGAGATCGCTGAACTCCAGTTCACCGCTGCGGGTGTTGGAAACGATGAAAAAGCGGCGCGCAGCCATGTTGGAATGCAGCACGGTAAGGTCGTGGCTCACGACCACGCAGGCGTCCTTGAGCTCACGCAGAATTCTGGACATCAAGTCGTGGTTGGTGGCCAGCTGGTCGTGCAGCCAGATGTTTTTAACCGCAAACCCCAACTGCTCCAACAGATGAAAGATCAATTCCAGTTCCGCATTGCATAGGGGTTCGCCGGTGATGCGTCCATCCAGCACTGCCACGCCCAAGAGCCTTTCCCGGTCAACTATCGGCACGGCCACCTGACAGCCGAGCAGTTCGAATTCGCGCTGGATGTCGATATCCAGGCGGGCCTCGTTGCTGTTGCGCCGCAGGATGCGGCCCAGACGGGCGACGGACACGCCAATTCCTTGGGTGAGAGAAAGTTTGAAGTTTTCGAGCAGGCCGGAGGATAGGCCCAACGAGCAGGCGACGCTCAAGTGGTGTCCTTGGCGGGGGGGGAGCAGGAAAATAGCGGCCCGGTTCAGGCCAAGCGTCTCGCGTAACAAAAGGAGAAACTGACGCAGCATCGCTTCCGTATTCAGGGAATGAGTGAGAATGGCCGAGAAACCGCGCAAGGTCAGGTTGGAATCGCTACCCCCCGGGGCCTGGCCGGCGGCCGGGTCGGGCTCGGCGGGTTTGAAGGTCTCCAAGTTTGGGGCCGGTATCCGAATCGGTTCATGCGGGGTGGCTGGCCAAAGGCGATCCAGCAGGGAGTTGAGCATTTTTGGCCGCAGGGGTTTTCTGAGCACATGCAGGGCTCCTTTGAGATAGGCTTCCTCTTCCCACTCCCATTGTTCTGCGCCTGTGATGACCAGGATGGGGCAATGCGGGGCCCGGCGTCGGATTTTGTCTATGCCCCATGTTTCCTGAACGCCTCCCAGTTCGACGTCGAAACAGCATATGTTCGCCAGGCCATGGGTCAGAAGCGGTTCCGATTCCTCCACGCTGGCGCGGTGCACGATGTGGTAGCTCTCCGGATTGAGGGTCTCGCGGAGGAAACTGGCAAGTTCCGGGTGGGGGGACAGAACTAAAATTGTCTTCATGGGCGGGGCGGGGCGGGGAAAGTCAAGAGCAGCGAATGCACCGGGGCCACGGTCAACGAGGAGCCAGTGCCCGTGAGGGTGCGAACCGGCTCCCGCCGCACAGCCGGCTTCCGCCCCGGCTGGTGGGCTCCAACATAAATCGATTGGCCGTCGACGGTCACCACAGTCAGATAATTCATAGGTTTGGGAATGAATCAAACATTACTCCACAAACCTTAGGGGATCCTCGGGCCCGCTGCCAACCGGCGGGAATACGGATTTTGCGCTCTGCATAACTACGGAATCCGGAGCGCGAGTCAGGGGGCGGCGTTGTTTTCTGACGGGGTGGAAACGGGCGCCGGCACTCAGGGTGCGCTTGCTAGGGATTTCCAGAGGCCCTCGTTAAACACCTGCCTGCTCAGGAAATCCATGTCCGTGATTTGGGCCGGTCCAGCCTCGGGGTTGAGCGGCAGGCGGATGGTGAAGAGAGTGCCCGACCCCGGCGGACTCTGCGCGTGGATTTTGCCGCCATGATGGTGGACGATAAAAAAGCAGGCCATCAGGTTGATCCCCAATTCTTTTGGGCTGTCCGCCCGCAGCACGAAAGGATCAAAGAGCAGGCGCAAGGCCTGGGGCGAGAGTCCGGGACCGTTATCGCTGATCTGGATTTCCACTTCCGGTCGGGAAAGGTCTCCGACGGCCGGGCTGGCGGCAAGCAGCACGCGGCAGCCGCCGGGGAGACTGGCCAATTCATCGCGCAATAGGAGGTCCAGAAGCCGGTGGAACTTGGCGCGATCCAGTTTCAGGCGCGGCAGATCGCGGGGAATTGCATTTTCGACGGTGATCCCCTTGCTGTCGAATTCAAGTTGGAGGTTTGCAAGGACTGTCGCGCCGGCCTCGTGCACATCCACCTCGTCGTTGAAGGCTCCGGTGTTTTGCTCGGAAGCGTGCCAGAGTTCCTTCAGCAGGTCGTTGATCTTGCCGATCTGACCCTGAACATTCTGGTGGTAATCCTTCCAGAACTCGGGATTGCGCAGTGTGTCCATGCTGGCCTTTTCCTCGGCCATTTTGTCCGGAGCCAGATCCAGAAACGTTTTCACCGCCACCAGACTGTTGCGGATGTGGTGGCTGAGGCCCGCCGCCAGCAGGCCCAGACTCACCATCCGATCGGCGATCATCAGATTGTGGAGGGTGGACATTTTTTCACGCAGCAACTGGTCGCGCTCGCGCTGCACCAGAAAGAACTCGATGCTGCGCTTGAGGGTCTGCTCCAATTCCTCCGGGTCCCAGGGTTTTGTGACATACTTGTAGATCGCCCCGCTGTTCACAGCAGCGATGGCCGATTCCATGTCGGAGTAGGCTGTGGCCAGTATCCGGATCATGTGCGGGTATAACTGGCGGGCCCGTTCCAAAAGCCAGACCCCGTTCTCGGCTGGCATCCGCTGGTCGGTGATGAGCAGTCCTATTCCCGATCCCTGCTCCTCGATGATCCGCAGGCCGTCGCGGGCATTGGTGGCGGTAAGGATGCGGAACCCGTCACCGAAGGCCCGCGAGAAATACTTCAAGGACTTCTCCTCGTCATCGACGTAGAGGATCGCAAATTTCTGATAGTCGTAGGGGGTTTCCATAATGCGGGGAGTCCGTCAGCCCTCGAAGGGGAAATCCAGGGTGAATTCGCAGAATTGGCCGCGCTGGCTCCTGAGCGTAATCGTCCCTTTGTATTCCTGAACGATCCGGTAGCATACGCTCAATCCCAGTCCCATGCCGGCACCGACGGCCTTGGTAGTGAAGAAGGGGTCGAAGATTTTACCCTGATGTTCGGCATCAATTCCGGAGCCGTTGTCGCGCACGACCAGCTTGATGCGGGCCTTGTCCCGGTGGCCGGTGATCCATATGGCTGGGGACTCGCTTGCGGGAAAAGTTTTCTCCTTCAACGCGTCCAAGGAGTTTTGCAGCAGATTGACCATCACCTGGATCAACTTGTTTTTGTTGCCGCGGATCGCGAGATCCTCCGGGAGTTGCTGCTCGATATGGATCTTTTCGCGCCATTCGTCGCTCAAAAAACGCAGCGCCGGGGTGAGCACTTCCGAAATTCTCACCACATCCAACTGTTCCACATCCGGGTGGGTGAAGGTGCGCAGGTCGGAGACGATGGCTTGAACGCGTTTAAGGCCGTCTTCGACGTCGGTAAGCACCTCGGTGTAGTCAGCCTGCTGGTCGGGGACGAGGTGCCGGGCTTTTTTACGGAGGGTGAAGAGTCCCGTGGTGGCGAAATTCAGCGGGTTGTTGATCTCGTGGATGATTCCGGCGCTCATCCGTCCCAAGGAGGCGAGCTTTTCGGACTGGACGAGTTGGAGCTCGTTTTCCTTGAGCTGCTGCAGGCTGGTTTCCAAGGCCTTCCGGTTGAGGTCCAATTCAAAGCGCAGGGCGAACTCGCGGAAGCGGGCGCGGGACTGGAAATGCGTTCCCACCACCACGATCACGTCCATGAGGGCGATGAAATAAAAATTACTGAACAGAATGCGCATGGACGGCAGGCTGCCGTGAAAACATCCGGCGCCGATATAGATGGGGATGACCAGCCCCACGGCGATCACGCTTTCCTTGGGGGTCCAGTGCAAGACGGCGCCGACGGCGAGCAGCACCAGGTTCAAGGCGGCATAATAAGGAGAGGCAAACCCCTCGGTGGCGGCGATCATTCCGGCCAGAAAGACCACCGGAAGCAGGGGGACAATCACTCCCAAGGGCTTGCCCAGCTTGCGTCCACGATCTGTCAGGAGCAGGCCCCAGATAGCGGCCGCCCGGGCGGAGCAGAGCAGGCGAAGAAAGAAAAACGGCCACAGCCAGTCGCGGCCTTGCCAGTGGTGATAAACAAAATAATCCGCCAAGGTGCCGGCAGGCATGAGCGTGATCACCAGAATACAGCCTATCTTGGTGTTCCCGACGCGTTCCAAAGCCTCTGCGGACTGGAAGGCCTGCAGCAACCCGGGTTGGATCTTGTCGGGCAGGCTAGACACGGTGAGGCTTTCTGGCTTCGAAGTAGAGATTCACACCGGTATCATCGGTCTGCAACCTGCACGATTCCTCCGGAGCCAGTTCCGGGCGGAGACCCGCAAATTCGCGCCCGGTCCGGTAATTCAAAGGCCAATCCATGAGATAGTCCATGGTCAACCGCCGCGGGTTGCCACCCTCCACGTTGGTGGTGATCAGAATGCCCCCGGGATTAAGCTGGTTATAGCAGAAGTTGTTCAGCTTATGGCAGACGGCATCCGTCAGGTAGTCGAAAAGCCCGGCGCAGTAGATCAAATCATACTTTTCCTGGCCGGGCGGCGGATGGGTTTGGGCCGACTCTTTGATGAGTTGGTGGACGGAGCGCTTCTCAAAGTTCAATGCAGGGTGGCAGTGGTTGGCCCGCCCGACTTTTTCCAAAACGGTTCTGGTATGGGTGAGCGTCTCGGTGTTGAAATCCAAAAGCGTGAAGGCCGCGTGGTGGGGTGGCGGACTTTCGTGCAGAAAGCGCTGCAGTTCATGCGCCGGTCCGCAACCCAGATTCAGCACGCGCAGCCCGCTCCGCAGTCCGTCAAAGCGGGCCGACTCCTCCACCAAGCGCCCGGTCAGGTAGTTGATACGATTGCGGTGGGCTTGGGCGGGCGCCTGGTTGAGAAACCAATGGTTCAGGAGCTTGGCATACAACGATCCCCCTTCCAGCGGATCGCGCACAATCATGTTCACCATCTCATAGTCCCCGGCATGGCCGAGGGGTTTGCTGAAAACGCGATGGAAAAAAGGGGAGCAGAGCAGGAGCGGATGCAGGTGACGCCTGCCAAAGGCGTGGTGCATCGGCTGAACCTCGTCTTCCACGTCAATCAGTGCATTCTCAAAATTCTCAAACAGGCCGGATAGAACAGGCAAAATGGATGGTCCGATCTGACCGCAGAGATCCCGCCCGGCTGACTCCCGCTCGTCCTGTCCGGTCATCGGCAGCGTCCACTCTAACTGCCCCAGCCACAGGCGCAATTCGTGCAGGAAGGTTTGCAGGTCCGACACAGCCACCTTGAACTCCGGCCGGATATGGTGGGTTTTCTGCCATTCCTTGAAAAAAGCCTTAATGCCCCCTGCCGAGCCCGGGCTGACTCCAGCCGCAGCCGTATCCGGTTCCAGCCAGAACTCATCCAGCCCAACCTGACAGACCAAACCGGAATCCCTGTTCACCAAACTGCGGATGATGGCCCGTCCCCTATAGACGGTGCGCCCGCCGGCCAAGATTCTGAAATCATTTAGGCTCTCGGACAACCGGAGCAGGGGGCTGACGGTGCCAGGCAGCTCAAACACCGCTTGGTAACGTGTCAAGTGGATCAGAGGGGCTTGGATTTCCAAGCCCTGATTGGTCCGGGCGACTGCCAGTGATTCTTTGGTCTCACCATTGATTGGGCATTGCTGTGTTACCATCGCTAAAAATCCTGCTGTGTGCGCCGGCTCTTAGGCCCGGCGGCACCCCGCTGAAACCCCGGAAAAGAGGAAGTTCCCAATGGGTTTTGAATACCAGTTCCCAAGCCAACGACAAGGCAAATCTCAAAACCATCTCGCTGACCTGACCGGTTTGTTGCGCAAGCTTGCAGGCGGGGTTTCAAGGGAGGCCGGCTTGGGCTGCGGTTGGATTCGGCATCATGCCGGAGGGGTTTAATCGCGCAAACCTCCGGTTTGGCGGCCCTTAAAAATGCATGCCCAGCGAGGCGGTCAGAGCGTGACTGATGAAGCCGTAGGTTCCGTCGGCACTCTGCCCGGCAAACTGACCCGGGGTGGAGGAAGGCATGCTGCCCGAAACTGTATGAGAGGGACCATAGCCGAATTGATAGGCCAGATCGCAATCAAATCTTTTTCCTTTGCGGCCCAATCCAAGACTCAGGAAATGCCGGTCCAGATCCGCGGCCAGCGGGGTGTAGTAGGCGTCCGGAACCGAATTCCGGCTGTAAAGATATCCCGCGCTGGCATGCCAGCCGCCTTCAAAGTAGCGCGTCACCCCGGCGGAATAATTCCAACTGCCTTGCCATTCCAAGGTCACCGGAATGTTTTGCTGGACAGGATAGGGCGGCGAAGTCTGCTGGCGGACACTGATCACTCCCAAACTGCTCCAGTCCGTGTAATCGGCATCCAGTTCCAGATTCCATTTCGGCGTGGGCCGGTAGGAAAGACCCAGTCCGGTGGTCCAGGGAAAGGTCAGGTCCGTGGTCGCGTCGATTTTTGTGGGGGGAATGGTGAATTGCCGCTCGATTTCCGTGGAGCCTTTCAGGGTGAAGGTGGTGGCGCTGCGGAAAGTGGCGCCGAAAGCGATTTTTTCCTGCGGCTGCCAGAATAATCCAGCATTGTAGCCGGCGCTCCATCCGTCGCCTTGGACCCGGAAAAAATTGGCCAGCGGGGCGGCATTGGGCCTCAATCCCTGCTCCAACAAAAGTTTGGCATAGTTGGCCGTCGCACCGCAGCCCAGCGAGACACCCCATGGCAGCTGCCAAGCGGCGACGGGATTGAAGCGCAAATAGGTCAGGGAGCTCTTGGTGGCCACGCTGCGAAAGCCTGTGTCCTGAGGCCAGTTCATGCTCCCGCCAAACGGGGCATACACCCCCAAGCCCAGACTCAACGGAACCGATTCGAGCGACCGGGTGAAAAACAACTGGGGCGCCGCTGCCAGATTGTCATCCAAATGATAGGTGGTTGGACTGTTGGGACTGCCGGCCGGCGGGCGGAAGGTCGGATCATAATACACGCCGTATATCCCCGAACGGAGCTGGGTTCCCTGCAGTTGCGCGATGCCGGCCGGGTTGTAATAAACTGCCGAAGGATTGTCCGCTGTTGCCACAAACGCTCCGCCCCGCGCTGTCGCGAA
>CAIQOK010000059.1 GCA_903873415.1 uncultured Verrucomicrobiota bacterium
ACCGGTCCAGGCCGTGGGTGGTTGGTGGTCCTGGTCCAGGGGCAGGTAAAACGAGGGGCAGGGGTAAGATTTTCAATTCCCATTGCAACCAAGTGACAAGCCGGAAAAACGGCAAAACAAAAAGCATCTCCACATCATGAAAAACATCAAAAACATTTTCGCCCTGGCAGTCACCACCTTCGCTCTGGCCTTTAGCGCCGCAGCGGGTGAGTTGGTCAACGTTTCGGGGGCAAGCAATATTGCGGTTGCCGGTTACGACACCGTCGCGTTCTTCACGGACAAAAAGCCCGTCAACGGCGACCCGGGCTTTTCCACCACCTATCAGGGCGCGACCTATATCTTCGCCAGCAAGGAGCACAAGGAACTGTTTGCCGCAAACCCTGAGAAATATGCGCCTCAATGCGGCGGCTTTTGCGCCTATGGAGTGTCGGTCGGAGCCTTGTTCCCGGTGGAGATCAGCACCTGGCAGGTTCGTGAAGGCAAGTTGTATCTCAATTTGAACAAGGCCATCCTGAAGAAATTCAACTCAGATTTTGAGGGCAATGTCGCCAAGGCGGACAAGAACTGGCCCGCTCTTGTGGAAAAGCACGGCAAGTAAGCGGGTCCGGGTACGGCGGGGTAAAAACTTACCCCGCGGTTCCGTCCGGGCAACGGATGCCGGGGAACAGGCCGATACCCTCAACGCCCGGCACGCCTCCGTCGGACAACAGATCATCCTCGCCAACGCGGAGCAGTGGCAGCATTGAAGCGACGGAGACGGGCCAGGGGCCGGGTAGCACGGAAAGATCTCGGCGGGCCAGCCCCGGTTTCGGTAATCTGCCCGTGTGGCGCATACCGAGATCGACTGGCCCGCAACGCTGCGCGCAACGGACAGCGTGGAGCAAGCCGCTGCCGTGCGCGAATTGCGCGACGTGTTGCAGACGGGTCTGCGCGTCGCCTTAAACGGGCGGAGTGATGTGAGCGAGGCGCATCTGGAGGATTTCACCCAGGAAGGTGTGGTGCGCATTCTGGCCAGGCTCGACCAGTTTCAGGGCCGTAGTAAATTTACCACCTGGGCACAGGCCATCGCGCTGAATGTGGCGTTTACCGAGTTACGCCGCAAACGTTGGCAGGATGTCTCGCTCGATGCGTTGATGGCCGATGGCGAGCGAATGACGGAACCGGGGATGATTGCCGATAACGCTCTCGGCGCGGACGAAGATCGCATGCGATTGGTCGCGGTGCTTCGCCAGGCGATTGAAAACGATTTAACGCCCAAACAGCGTGCCGCCATCATGGGAGAACTGCGCGAGATGCCGTTCGACCAGATTGTCGAGCTGTTGGGCACCAGCCGCAGTGCAGCCTATAAAATGTTGCATGATGCGCGGCGGGCATTGAAACAGCGGTTGCACGAGGCCGGCATTACCGGCGCAGACATCCAAAACGCTTTTAGTCTATGAAACAGGAAGAGGAACGGCTGACGAGCGGACAGGTGGGCAGCATTGTGAAGATGCTGGGCCTGACGACCGACCGCGAGTTCAACTGCACCGAATGTTTGCAGAATGTCAGTGAATTCGCCGAGAGCCAGCTCGCCGGGAAACCGGTCACCGAAATCATTGCCCGCGTCGAGCAACACCTCGCCCTCTGCCCGGAATGCAGCGAAGAATACGACGCACTGAGGAAGATTCTCCAGGCCGGGCAATGATACCCGCCGGCGTCGCAGAGGAGTAGCGGGTTATCCGAGCCTGAACCCTTTGCAAAGGACACCTGACGTCCAGACCAGGTTCAGTTTCCCAAATCTCAACCATCGCCCGCATCCGTGTTGCCGGGCAGCCACCGGCGAGCAGAGTTTACCCGTTCGGCAACTTTGATCACGCAGGCGGCAACCGTCTGCGGGACGTACCGCCACAATCGCGCCAGCAAATCTGAGCTGCGCTCCACAGTCCCGCATCCCGGATTAAAGCCGGCGCTTTCGTGAGCGCCGGGTTTTTGATTTCTAGGGGTAAGAATTCCACCCGATATCGCATCCAACCTGCATGCCGCAATGATGGCATTCAAAAAAATTCAACAGACAAACAAATGAGCATGAAAAACAAACTGACATCCCTGGCTGCTGTTACCCTGGCAATGGCGGGTCTGAATTCCCAAAGCCGTTTGCTCGCCGCCGAGTTTGCCTCCACGACGTACCATACGACCCAGGTGGATGGGCTGAGCATCTTTTATCGGGAGGCTGGCGATCCATCACAGCCGACAATTGTTCTGCTGCACGGGTTTCCGTCGTCCTCGCACATGTATCGCGACCTGATTCCCAAACTGGCGCCGAAGTACCATGTCATCGCGCCGGATTACCCAGGTTTTGGCTACTCGGAACAGCCGGCGATGACGCACTTTGCCTACACGTTCGACCATCTCGCTGCGGTCACGGATGACCTGCTCGACTCGCTAAAACTCGAGCGTTACGCCATTTACATCCAGGACTACGGTTCACCCATTGGCTTCCGATTGTTCGTAAAACATCCGGAAAAGATTTCGGCCATCATCACACAGAACGGCAACGCCTACGAGGTTGGCCTCAGCCCTGCATGGCATCCGTTCAATGAGTACTGGATGGACAAATCAGCAGTGAATGAGGCGAAACTGAGGGGCTTTCTCACGCCGGAAACAACGAAGTTTCAATATACCTCCGGTTTTCGTGATTCCGCGCATGTCAGCCCGGATGCATGGACCTTTGATCAGCTGACCCTCGACCGTCCGGGCAATGCTGAAATCCAACTGGCCCTTTTTTACGATTACCAGAACAACGTGAAACAGTACGACTCCTGGCACGCTGCACTGCGGAAGCATCAGCCGCCCGTGCTCGCCGTCTGGGGCAAAAACGATCCGTTCTTCGTGCCCGCCGGAGCACACGCCTTTACCAACGATGTGCCGCACGCCGAAGTGCATCTCCTTGATACGGGTCATTTCGCCCTCGAGGAAGACGGGGAAGTCATTGCCAACCACATCCTCCATTTCCTTCACAAGAACGTGAAGTGAAACAAGGGAGAAGAATACAAACGGAAGAAGACGGCATGAAACAGGAAAATAAACTCGCCGTCCTCGCCGGGAACAATGGTGGCTTCGGACCTCGGTTTGAAAATATTACGTTGTCAAAGGGATGCCGCAAGACATGATACCCTGC
>CAIQOK010000060.1 GCA_903873415.1 uncultured Verrucomicrobiota bacterium
AGTCGAGGTGCGGGTGGAGGAGCTGGTATGAGAGGATCGCACTAATTGGACCTCGGCGAGACGGATGGATTTGGAGTTCATCCCGCAAAGTCTGCCAGCCCCTGCTCACTCCGCATAGATGGGTTTGCCGGGCGGATACGATCGAAGCCTGTTGATCAGGCCAAGGCGGCAGCTGAAGCGGCTGAAAAAGCGGCGGTCAGGGCGGTCGATCAGACCGGTCAGGTGATCAGAAAAGCGGCGGAGCAAACGGTGGCAGCGGCGGAGGTCGGAGCAGTTCGGGCTGGTGAGTTCGGGACTCAGGCCGTTGGAAGGATCAAGGCTGGCGGGCAGAAAGCCGGGGGCGTTTTGTCCGGTGTGGGTGCGGATTTGAAAACCGGGGCTCGGAGGGTTTCCACTGCAGCAATCGGTGCCGCCGGCGAGTTTCAGGCAGGGGCTAAGAGGGCGGGGCAGGAGATTAAAGCGCTTGTTCCTTAGCCGGCCTGCCACGGATTCCGATCCGGAATCGAAAAGGCATCCGGCTTGAGTCTTTTTCGCCATCCCGCGCCGTATTCGCGCCGCGGAAAACAATTTGCAGGGTGTTGTCGTTGGGGCCCTGAACTCAAATCTCTCTCAGCGGGTGTGAGCCTTTCCGCGTGGCTGCTGCTCTCTTCGCGATTTGTCCGGCCCGATTGAGTGAGCCGAGGTTGAAGACGTTTTTGTAGCCCAGCCTCCGGGCATGTCGTTTTGCCACTCCGCTGCGGATTCCACTTAGGCAGTGCAGCAGCAAGACCTTGTCTTTGTCCTTAACATGCTGAGGCAGGGTGGTTTCGATTTCGTCCAGCGGGATGTTAAGGGCGGCGGGCAGATGCCCCGAGTTGAATTCGGCGGCGCTGCGGACATCGACGACAACGGCGCCCTTTTCCAGATGGAGCAGCGCGGCCTTGGCGGAAATGTTTCCGCGTCTTTTGAGGGTGAATGCGATTGCAAACAACACCGGGGCCAGCAGGAGGGAGGTCGGATTCATGGTTTGATTAGCCCGGTTTCGGGGCGGTTGACTTGCGGTTGTGAGCCATAAAGTAGAGGACTGGCACGGCCATCCGGCTGATGAGCAGGGAGGCGATTTCTCCGGCCATCAGGGAAATGGCCAGTCCCTGAAAGATGGGATCGGAAAGGATCACACTTGCGCCGACCACCACCGCCAAGGCTGTCAGCAGCATGGGGCGGAAACGCACGGCGCCAGCGTCCACGACCGCCGCGGCCAGGGGCATGCCCTCCCTCAAGCGTTGTTCGATGAAGTCGACGAGGATGATTGAGTTGCGCACCACGATGCCCGCGCCTGCCATGAAACCAATCATGGATGTCGCGGTGAAGAACGCCCCAAGCCCACCGTGGGCGGGCAGTATCCCGACCAGCGAAAAGGGGATTGCCATCATTACGATGAGCGGCGTGAGAAAGGATCTGAACCAGCCGACCATAAGCACGAAAATCAAGACCAGGCAGGCGGCAAACGCCGTGCCCAGATCGCGAAAGACCTCGAGGGTGATGTGCCATTCGCCGTCCCATTTGACGGCCGGCTCCTGATCTGTGAACGGCTGGGCGGCGTTGAGGATCTGGAGTTTTGCGCCGGTGCCCCCGAACTCCCTCGTGTCGAGCGCTTTCAAGCACTTGTTCATTTCCTGGATCGCGTAAACCGGGCTTTCTATCGCGCCGGCCACGTCCCCGATGATGTAAGTCACCGGCATGAGGTTTTTATGATAGATGCTTTTGTCGGCCAAGATGTGTTCGATGGTGACGAGTTCACGCAAGGGTATGAGCGGTGGGGTGGCGGTGGCGGCGCCCGGTTCGGGCAGCGCGTTGGCATCGCCTGATCGCACGCGCAGGGCGAGGAGTTCCTCCGGGCTGCTGCGGCTCGCAAGCGGCAATTGAAGGACGATGTTCACGTCTTCCTTCTCTCCCGGAGCATGGAGCAAGTCCACCGATTCACCGCCCACGGCGATGCGCAGGGTTTCCGAAATGGTTTCGGCGCTGATGCCGTGCAAGGAGGCTTTTTCCTTGTCGATGACGAAGCGCACTTTGGGCTGGTCGGCTTCGATATACCAGTCGGTGTCCACGACGCCGGGCGTGTTTGTGAAGATCCCGATGATCTTGCGCGCCAAGGCAAGACGGCTTTCTTGGTTTGGTCCATACGCTTCTGCAACCAATGTTTGCAGGACAGGCGGGCCCGGCGGCACCTCCGCCACGGCCGCGCGCGCGCCGAATTTCGCGGCGATCCGGGCCACGCGCGGCCGGATCCGTTTGGCTATGTCGTGGCTTTGCGCGGTGCGCCTGTCCTTGGGCACGAGGTTTATTTGGATGTCGGCCTGGTTTGCCCCAGTCCTCATGAAATAATGCCGGACCAGTCCGTTGAAGTTGAACGGTGATGCCAATCCGGCGTAGATCTGGTAATCAGTGACTTCCGGTTCGGTGCGAAGGGCGGCGGCGATTTCCCTGGCGGCCTGCGCCGTCCGCTCCAGAGCACTGCCCTCGGGCAGGTTGAGGATGACCTGCAGCTCGCTCTTGTTGTCAAAGGGCAGCATTTTTACCTTCACCCATCCGATGCCGACGAGGGCGGTGGAGCCCAGCAGTAAAGCCACAATGCCGGCAAGGAAAACCAGCCGCAACTTGGTGTTGGTCAGCAGAGGGTTCATCACGCGCCGGTAGAGCCGGGTGAAGAAATCCTCCGGATGTTCGGGGTGGGTATGGGGCCGGAGTGGTTCGGTGGTGTTGGACGTGTCTTCGGTCAGGCGGGCATATTTCCGGCCTTGCCGTAAAATGCGCAGGGCCGCCCAAGGCGTGACGACGAAGGCGATGAGCAGCGACCAAAACATGGCAGCGCTCGAGCCAATCGGGATCGGACGCATGTAGGGTCCCATCAATCCACCCACAAAGGCCATGGGCAGCACCGCTGCAATCACGGCGAAGGTGGCAAGGATGGTGGGGTTTCCGACCTCGTTCACGGCCTCCACGGCGATATCACTCCACTGGCGCCCCTTGTTCAAGGGCAGATGGAAGTGGCGGACGATGTTCTCGAGCACAACGATGGCATCGTCCACGAGGATGCCGATGCTGAAGATCAGCGCGAAGAGCGTGATGCGGTTCAGGGTGAAGCCATGGAGGTAAAACACCAGCAACGTGAGAGCCAACGTGGCGGGGATCGCGATGGCCACGATCCCCGATTCCCGCCAGCCGAGGGTCAAAAGAATCAGCAGGGACACGCCGGCCACCGCAATGAGCATGTGCCAGAGCAACTCGTCGGATTTTACGGCGGCTGTTTCGCCGTAATTGCGGGTGACGGAGACCGAGACATCGCCTGGGATCAGGGTTCCCTTGAGGGTTTCGATTTTTTGCAGCACGGCGTTGGCCACTGAAATGGCGTTGGCCCCAGGCCGTTTGGCAATGGCCAGCGTGATGGCGGGTTCTTCAGGGGTGCCTTGCCCGGTGCCAAACAGGACGTATTGCTTGGGTTCCTCCGCCCCATCGACAATCTCGGCGACTTCGCGGAGGTAAACCGGCCGGCCGTCAAAGACGCCGACCACGACGTTTCCGACATCCGCGGCGGTCTTAAGAAAGCCCCCGGTTTCGACGGCGATCTCCTGGTTTCCGCTGGTCAGTCCTCCGGCGGCGAATTGTTTGTTTGCCTGCCTCACCAAGGGAATCAAGCCGGCCGGGGAAAGGTTGCGGGAGGCAAGTTTTGAGGGTTCGAGCAAAACGCGCAGCTGGCGTTGGGCCCCTCCAATCAGCGTGGTGGCGGCCACCAGTGGAACCTGTTTCACGCTGTCATCCACCTGGGCAACCAAGCGGCGCAACATCAAATGATCGTAGCGACTGCTGTGAAAAGTCAGCGCCAGAACCGGCACATCTTCGATGGACCTAGCTTTGATGAGGGGCGTGGAAACCCCATGCGGAATCCGGTCGAAGTTTTCCTGGAGCTTTTGGTTGAGTTTGACGAGGCTGCGCTCCATATCCTCTCCCACCTTGAAGCGCACGATGACCAGGCTTTGGCCGGGTTGAGAGGTGGAGTAGACATATTCCACACCCGGGATTTCCCAAAGCAGTTTTTCCATCGGACGACTGGCCCGGGCCTCGACTTCCTGCGCGTTGAAGCCCGGCATCGCCACCATGACATCAATCATCGGGACCTTGATCTGCGGTTCCTCCTCGCGCGGCAGCAGGAGGAGTGCAAAGGCACCCGAGAGCACCGAGGCAATAACGAGGAGCGGGGTGAGCTTTGAATCGATGAAGGTGCGCGCGACACGCCCGGCCAACCCGATTGATCGAGCCGCGGGTTCCTTGAAGGGAGTTTTCATGGCTTGGGCAGGACGGGTTGCCCATCCTTCAAACCGGCCGCGCCTTGGACAACGACCCATTCCCCCGCATCCAGGCCGGAAACGATTTCCACTTCCGCTCCGATCTGCTTGCCGGTTTTCACGAGCCGGAGCTGGGCCCGGTTGCCGGTGGAGACAAAAACGACTTCCATTTGGCCGCGTTGCAGGACGGCCGAGGCCGGGGCGCGAAGAGCGGAGGTCTCCCCGACCGGCATGGAAACGCGGCCGAATTGTCCGCTATGGAGGCCTTTGGCTGGGGGCAAATCCAGTTTGACCAGAGAGGTGCGGCTGCCCGGGTCGGCTGCGGGGGCTATTTCACTCACCACTCCCTCCAGATCGTAATCCACGCCCGCTATCCGGACGGGCAGCTTGTCCCCGAGGGCGAGCCGGCCCAAAATGCCCTCGGGGGCATCGGATTCGATCCGGAGCGTGGTGGAATCCTCCATCTCCAGAAGCGGCTTGCCTGGTGCGGCCAGGTCTCCCACATCCGCCCTCTTGCGCGTGATTGTGCCGTCGAAAGGCGCGGTCACCCTGGTGTAGCCCAGCAGTGTTTCCCCCTCCTTCACGGAGGCATCTGCGACGCGAAATCTGGATTGTGCGGCGTCGTATTCCGACTGTGAAAGGATGTTCTGTTGGAACAGAAGGGCGAGTCGCTTCAGATCCGCCCCGGCCTGTTCACGCAGGGCCAGCGCCTGTTCAAGTCGAGACTGCACCTCTCCGGCCTCCACGGTGGCAAGCAAGTCTCCCCGGCTCACTTTCCGGCCGGGGACGGCCAGCATCCTTTCGATCTTGCCGCTGACCTTTGCCTCGATCACGGATTGCAACCGCGCCCGAAGTGTGCCCACGACCTCTTCGGTGGCGGCGCGTGTTTTGCGCTCCACGACCCGCACCTCCACGGTGGCGGCGGGCAACCCGGCGGGGGTCTTGGACTCCTGTGGCTTTTGGCAGCCTGAGAAGAGCGGGATTGCCGCAACTAGGACCCAAAGCAGAAGGGTGTTCATGGAGTAGGGCCTTGGTTTTCCGGCGGGCGCGTGTGGCCGCCGCTTTTTTCCTCGCCGGCGCAGTAGCCGCCCGCGCCGAACCGCTTCAGGAGGATTTCCAGCGGGCAGAAATTTGTGAATGAAGATTGCAGGAGGTTGAGTCCGACGAACGCGGTGATCCAGAGCCAATGGCGGCTGTGATAGCGGGCGAGCAGCAGGCTGGAGAGGATGAGTGTGCCGGCCACCCGGCGGATGATCAGTTGTGTTCTCATGGCGGTTTTGATTTCGGTTGAAAAATCCGGCGGATCTAATTATGAATATATAACTATACGAAGATATATGTCAATCAAAACAAAAGTGAAGCCTCTCACGGTGGCCGAGCTGGGGCATCTGGCCGGCTGGTTCAAGCTGCTCGGGGAACCGATGCGGCTGAAAATCCTGCAATCCCTCTGCCAGAAGCCTCTCACAGTCAATCAAATCGTGGCCGCCACCGGATCGACGCAGGCCAATGTTTCCAAGCACCTTGCCCTCCTGGCGGCGGCCCGGATTCTGGAGCGGGATAAGGACGGGCAATTCGCCTACTACGGCATAAAAGACAAGCTGGTCTTCCAGCTGTGCGAGATGGTCCGGTCGCAGATGGGCGGCGGCAGAGCCGCCTGAAAGAGGCAGCCCCTCAGGCCTTCTTCACGAAACAGGCTTTGAGGCCGACGGCCATGCCGTCCATTTTACAGGAGATCTCATGGTCCCCGTCCACCAAGCGGATGGGTTTGGATTTTGTCCCGCCTTTGAGCACCTGGGATCCGCCGCCCAATTTCAAATCCTTTATCAACACGACGCAATCGCCGTCCCCGAGCACGTTGCCGTGGGCATCTTTGACGATGCGGGCCGATTCCGGCGCGTCCGGGCGGGGTTCGGCAGTCCATTCATGGCCGCAAGTGACACATTCGTAGTGTTGAGGGTGGTCCAGAACATCGGTCATTTCGCACATCGGGCACGCAGGTTTGCTCATGACCGCCGATGGTAAGCGGAATTCCGAGGTGAACTCAACCGCGCACTTGGCCGCCGGCCCGGGGTCTGGCTCTTGGGGCGCACAAAGTCGGTCGGCAAATTTTATTGTCCGCAATCCAAACCCGGGTCAGATTGTCCGGGTGCAATCACCATTCTTACCACAAACCGGGCGCACATCCGCCCCGCTCAGAATCAGCGCTGTCTGCACCGCTCTTGCGCTGTGGATGTGCTCCGGGTTGATGGGGGCGCAGATTCATGTTTCACCAAGCGGCGATGATGGAAACCGCGGCACGGCCGGCAAGCCGGTTGCCACACTGGCCGCCGCGCAAAAGCTCGCGCGCAGTGTTGCCGGACGCGAACCCGTTACGGTCTGGCTGCATGGCGGCACATACTATCTGCCGGATTGCCTCGTGTTCACAGCCGCCGACTCTGGAACGAAGCGCCACCCTGTCGTATACTCGGCCGCGCGCGGTGAACAACCGGTCCTCAGCGGCGGCATGCGCCTCACACTGGACTGGACGCCATTGCGCGATGGGATCCTTCAGGCTAAAACATCGCCCGGGTTGGGGATGGACCAGCTCTTCGTCAACGGCGAGCGCCAGCACATGGCACGCTATCCTAATTACGATCCCGCGGCGGAGAAGTTCAACGGCACGGCGGCCGATGCCATTGCTCCGGATCGCGTCGCCCGGTGGGCTGATCCGGCGGGGGGCTATATTCACGCCATGCATTCGGCGCTATGGGGCGGCATGCACTACCGGATTCTGGGGAAGAAAGCGGACGGTTCGCTGGAATATGAAGGCGGCTGGCAGAACAACCGTCCCAGCTCCATGCACAAGGAATTCCGCTTTGTGGAGAATATCCGCGAGGAACTCGATGCTCCCGGTGAATGGTTCCATGACGCCCGAGCCAATACACTTTACTACCTCCCGCCGCCCGGGTTGGATCTCCAACGAGCCACCATAGAAGTGGTCCGGTTGCGGCATTTGCTGGAATTCAAAGGGTCGCAGGCGCAACCGGTGAAATTCCTCACCCTTAGAGGACTGACATTCAGGCATGCGGCCCGGACCTTCATGGACACGCGGGAACCGCTTCTGCGGACGGACTGGACGATTTATCGGGGTGGCGCGATCATGTTAGAAGGGGCCGAAGATTGCACGGTTGAAGACTGCGACTTTGACCAACTCGGCGGCAACACGATCTTTGTGAGCAATTACAACCGCCGGCTGACGGTCCGCGCTTGCCTGATCCGTGGTAGCGGAGCCAACGGAGTCGCCTTGGTGGGTAATCCCAAGGCCGTGCGCAACGCGATCGGGTGGAAGGGGAATAACGATCTTGCCACGCTGGACATCGTTCCCGGTCCGCTTACCGGGGATTTTCCCGCCGACTGCCGGGTGGAGGATTGCTTGATTACGCGCAGTGGTCGCTTCGAGAAACAAACAGCACCGGTCGAGATCGACATGGCCCGGGGGATCACTGTGAGCCATTGTTCGATCTACGATGTGCCGCGGGCGGGAATCAACATTGGCGACGGGTGTTGGGGTGGGCATCTTATTGAATTTTGCGATGTTTTTGAGACCGTGCAGGAGACCGGCGATCACGGCAGTTTCAATTCCTGGGGGCGCGACCGGTTCTGGGGTTTGCGTGGCGTGCCGGAGGGGGAGTTGTCCAAGCTGGCTCTGCTCGACATTGTGGAGCCCAACACGATCCGCAACAACCGATGGCGCTGCGATCACGGCTGGGACATCGATCTGGATGATGGTTCCAGCCGGTATGTGATTTATAACAACCTGTTGTTGAACGGGGGGCTTAAGCTGCGCGAAGGCTTTTACCGCACGGCTACGAACAACATCATTGTGGAGAACAGTCTTCATCCCCACGTTTGGTTTGAACGCAGCGGTGACGTCTTCGCCGGCAATATTGTCATGGGTGCCTATCGTCCGGCTGTCATGAAAATTCAAAATTGGGGTGCTGAACTCGACCGCAACCTGTTTACCACCACTGAAGCTGACCGCCTCAAGTATGCCAACCGGGGCTGCGACACTCATTCGCTGGTGGGGAATGCCCGGTTTGTTAATCCTGAGACGGGAGATTTCAGGGTCAAGAGGGGGTCTCCTGCGCTGAAGCTAGGATTCAGGAATTTTCCGATGGATCGGTTCGGGGTGACATCTTCTCGATTGCGGGCCTTGGCTAGAACCCCACAGATTCCCACACTTTCCCGGAGTCCAGTGCCGCCCTCAGAGTCCAGAAAGACTGTTTGGCAAGGGGCCGTTCTCCGCAGGCTGGCGGGGCAGGAGTATTCCGCGTTGGGTGTGAGTTCAGAAGAACACGGCGTGTTTGTTGCCGAGCTTTCCAAGGAATCCCAAGCCTTCCAGATGGGGTTGCGAGCCGGGGATTTTATTCAGCAGGCCAACAGTTCCGAGTTGCGCGGGCCGGAGGATTTTCTAGTCGTCGCCAATCGAATGTCCGGGGATCGGAAGTTGAAACTCCAGCTCATCCGCAACTACCAAAGAATCGCACTCGATCTGTCTGGTCCAGCCAAGTTGCCGCGGTGAAATTCGCCCCCTGCATTGGCTTGGGTGCTTGATCCCTCACCATTCAGTCGGACGCGTGATTCGAATCTCGGGGCGGTATGTGATACGTACCAGTAGATCCCCCCTGCCGCCCCGTGGCCGGGGCAATCCTTCTCCGGGTATACGCACCACCTCGTTGCGTTCAACTCCGCGTGGAATCGTCACCTGAACCATTGCTCCGGTGGCCCCCGGAATCATTTCGCCTCCGCCTTGGGCTGCCCGCTCGGGTTTAATCTTGAGGTCACAGCGCAAATCCGAACCTCGGACCTTGAATCGATAACCGGGCAGTGCTTTCACACGTATCTGGACGAAGCTGCCGACAAAGGGTTCGGTCCGAGGCAGGCGAAAGCGTGCGCCAGGCGCTGTTCCGGCCGGGACGTGCAGCTCGTAGATCTCCAGCCCGTCCGGATTGGAAGGATCTTTGATACGCACCTCGCGACGGGTTCCTTGCAGCAGATCTTCGATGCTTAGATGGAGGTCCTCGGCTAGGTGCTGTTTCGCTTTGGCGCTGCGCGGGCCGGAGGTGGCTGCCCGGGGCGTTGCAAAAGATTTGTCGTACGCCTGGCGTCGATCCGGGTCGCTCAGGGTTTCGTAGGCGGCATTTAAGGCCTGTGTGCGCCGAACCGATTCCACCGATTCCTGGTTCAGGTCGGGATGATGCTGTTTGGCGAGCAGGCGGTAGGCGGATCGGATTTGCGTTTCGGTGCACTTCCGGTCCAGTCCCAGTGTCGCGTAATGATTGGTTTCAGCTGCTTTCAATACCCCCGATCCTAGCGTGGCGGGCGGGGGATTTGCCAGCCCGATTGAATGCACCGTTTTTGCCGATGCGCGGCGGGGTGTCTTTTTTTGGCGGATTTTTTCTGCGGCGCATCAAAGGGTGGCAAGAGGCAAAGGTTCGGGTATGCTAGGGATTCCTAGAATGAAAGAGATAGTCAATATTGCGGCTTATAAGTTCGTATCGCTGCCGGATCTGCGCCTGCTGCGGTCACGGTTGCTCGCGCTCTGTCGGGGGTGGGGACTTAAGGGCACCATTCTGTTGAGTGCCGAGGGCATTAATCTGTTTGCTGCCGGTGCGGGCGACCGGGTGGAGTTATTGCTGGCGGAGCTGCGAGGCGTGCCCGGCCTGGAGGATTTGGAGCCAAAGGTCAGCCGTACGGAGCATCAGCCTTTTCGTCGCATGCTGGTGCGGTTGAAAAAAGAGATTATCGCCTTTGGAGTGGAGGGGATCGACCCCGCACGGCGGACGTCGCCGAAGCTTTCAGCACAGAAACTCAAAGAATGGTTGGATGAAGGACGCCCAATCACTCTCTTGGACACTCGCAACGATTATGAGGTCAAGCTGGGCACATTCAAGAATGCGCTGCCCATAGGTATCGACCATTTCCGTGATTTTCCAGCGGCGGTGGGCCGCCTGCCTGAGAGCCTCAAGGATCAGCCCATTGTGATGTTTTGCACGGGAGGCATTCGATGTGAGAAGGCGGGCCCTTTCATGGAGAGGGAAGGGTTCAAACAGATCTATCAGCTTGAGGGAGGCATCCTCAAATATTTCGAGGAGTGCGGCGGCGCACATTATGCCGGGGAATGTTTTGTCTTCGATCAACGGGTGGGGCTGGATCCAAGCCTCCAAGAAACTGAATCCACCCAATGTTTCCGATGTCAGACTCCGCTGAGCGGGGAGGACCAGGAGGACTCGCGCTATGTGGCGGGCCAGTCCTGTCCATTTTGTTTTCAAACGCCTTCGCAGGAGGCTGCAAGGGTTCTTGCGCTTCGCCAGCAGGCGATCCATCGCGCCTTCACCCCCCTGCCGGGACGTGAGCCCGCCGACCAGTTCAAATCCATCAACGTTCCAAGTGACTGTGATGGGGGGACGATTCTGGAGGTGCTCTGTCGCGTGGTTAAACATGTGCCGCGGGTTTATTGGGAGAGGGAATGCGAACGTGGCTTGATCCTCGATACTAACTACCAAGCGGTTGATGCCACCCGCCGAGTCCGCCCGTGCGAGCGCTACCGGCACAAGTTTCCGCAACTAACCGAACCGGATGTGAATGGGCGTGTTGAGATTCTGCATGAGGACGAGGCGTTGGTTGTCTTGAATAAGCCGGCGCCCTTGCCGATGCATGTGGGAGGGCGTTATTACCGCAATACGCTCCAGCACCTGCTGAATCTGGTTTACCATCCGCAGCGCCCCTATCCTGCCCATCGGCTGGACGCCAACACAACCGGTATCGTGCTGGTCACCCGGACCCAGCATTTCGCCGGAAGGCTTCAGCCGCAGTTCGCCCGCGGTGAAGTGAAGAAAAAATATCTAGTCCGGGTTCATGGGCATCCCGCGCAGGATAGCTTTCACTGCGAGGCGCCGATTGCTGCAGAATCGGGCGAATTCGGTTCGCGCTCCGTGGACCTCGAATCAGGGCTGGCTGCGAGAACCGAGTTTTGTGTCCGCCAGCGCGCGGCTGATGGCACCGCTTTGCTGGAGGCTGTGCCTCTGACCGGCCGCACGAACCAGATCCGGATCCATCTCTGGCACTTGGGGTTTGCAGTGTGCGGGGACCCGCTTTATCTGCGTGGCAATCAGCTTGGCGATATTCAAACGTTGGGTGTGGACGATCCACCCTTGTGTTTACATGCCTGGCGGATCTGTTTTGCGCATCCGCTGACGCGCGAATTGGTGGAGTTCACCGCGCCGCCGCCGACATGGGCTGTTGAAACCAATGCATGAGAATCTCCCTGCTTGCCCGAGAACGTCCGCCTGGATTCGCAAGGGGCTTTGCTGCAACAGGGCTTCCACTCTGTTGAGTCCAAACATGGCAGCTGTAATCAAATACGAGTTGCCCTTTGCCTCATTCAAAATCAACTTCGATCCTCGGTCCTGTGCGGCCTTCAAGGAAGGGGTTGCCTCTTGGCTTGAGAGGGCGCTGTGTCCACCCCTCTCTCATGTTACTGTCTGATTCATAGAAGGGGTCTGACAAGATTTTTCAATCCGGAAAATGAAGAAGCCGCGTCTGTAAGACGCGGCTTCTGATTAGGGTGTTATGACGGGGTCGCAATGTCGCGAGTCAGTCCGAACCACTAGCGGATCATTGCTTTCTGCAGCACGCGTGTCGGGCCGAACGTGTCGTCAAACCCGTAGGCGGTAATATCCGCCTTGCCGCTTTTATGAATCCGGACTGTGGCCCAGGCGTAGTTGCGATCGGTTGCCGGGGCAAAGGAGGTGCTGCCAGAGGCGACTTCGAAAGGAGAGCCCCCGGAACCAACGATCACCTGCCATGACTTGCCGCCGGTTGCGGCCAGAGGCTGAACCATGCGAAAGATGTGTTCGTGGCCGCAGAAGTAGGTTGCCCCGTATTGCTCAAGGACACTCCAAAATGCGTCGCGGCTGGAAAGGTCTGTGTCGAGGCCGGCTGGAGAGCTGGGCAGCAGTCCGGTGCCGTTGGTGCCGAAATAATAGGTGTAGGCCGGTTTGTGACCGAAGACAAAACTGTGTTTCACCCCGCGGCTCTGGGCTGACTGGAGATCGCTCGCCAGCCATTGACTGGGGGCGTGGGCATCACGACCCGCCGGATCCGTGTTGATCACTGCAAAGTGCGAGCCGCGGAAGTCGAAGCTGTAAGAGAGCTTGCTCTGATCGGAGGCGAGTCCGTCAAGGGCTCCATTGTTGAGAATATTCGAGTTGGTGGGTTGTTCCCCGAACAGTTTTAGGAAGCGGTCGTTGTCCAGAATCAGGTCGCCCATGTTGGCGCGCCAGGCGTCTTCATTAACGACCTGGGCCTTTTTGCCGCCAGCCTTCCATTGGGTCTCGTGGTTTCCGGGAACGGGTATCACGTAGGTTCCCACCTCCATCATTCCAGCCACCATTCCGCGCCAGAAGGCATACTGCGTGTAGAATTTTACCAGATCCGAATTCACCACGCCGGCCACATTGGTGGCTGTGGACGGAAATACGGCGTTTCCATAGCCCATAATCATGTCTCCGTTGAAAAATAGGAGGCTGGAATTTTGATTTTCGATGGAGCGGCTGATGCGGGTCCACGCTTTTGAATTTTGAAGCCAGTGTGCATCTTGTCCCGAGAGGGGCAGGGTGGTGGTGTCCGCAGCCGCAGGATCCTGCCGGGAGTCGCCGACTGTCGAAAAAGAAAAGACAACCGGGTCGCGGTCATCATTCTCTCTTTCTTGAGGTTCGTTCGCGAGCAGGGGGGTGTGCTGTCCCAACAGCGCAGCGGTTGATAGGGCCGCCACAAGAGTGAAGGGAGCAAGTTTGGTGATGTGTTTTAACATGGCTGAGTTATAGTCGTTTTGGTTCCGCCGGATTGCTCCCCCAGGAGCAATGCCGACAGGGATGAGCCTATCCAGCATTTGTGACGGATGTGGGGCGATCCCGTTAAGAATGAATGACAAGTGTGCAAAGGGGACCCAGCCCGAAAGGCTGCTTGTTTTTACGCCCTTCATTCTCTTGTCATTCTATGGCAGCTCAGCCTTGGCGGCTGCTGCCGGCGTCAGGGTTGGACTTGAGCCGATGCCAGCCGCCCAAGCCCCAAACCAAAGAGGCTGCGACGGCATAGACAATGGCGAATGCCGGGGCCGCAGTGAGCCAGGTAAAGTGGTTCTCCACCCCGGCTGGAGTGAGTTTGTAGGCATGGATCAGTCCCAGCGCGGAGCACCCGGAGGCTGCCAAAAGCCATGCCGCCGCGTGGTTGAACTTGTGATCGATGACAAAGGCCAGTACGGCTGAATAAATAATTGAAGTGATAAGGAACCCTTGGCTCAGCGATAGGAGACCATAAATGTAAAGGTTCGGTGCGAATCGATCCGCGGTTGAGGCGAGGTCCGTGCCTGCCACTCGAAGGGCGGTTTCAATCTGGATCAGCAGCCACGCGGCAAGTGCGGGAATGAATCCGACAGCCACGGCCAGCGCATGGGGTTTTGGGCTGGCCTGGAAGGCCTGGGCTGTCATCACCAAGCCGATCCATAATAGAATTCCCAAGGCGACCTCCAAGGGGACGACCTGCAGAATCCGGCCGACAATCCCGAAGAGAGCGAAAAAGCAGATGGCGGCTCCGTTCATCCAGGAATAGCCCCAGCGTGCCCCCATCGCTTTCCAGCCCGGGTGGCCGATATAGAGGGTCGTGCCGAAAGGGCTGCCCAGGCAGGCGGCCACGATGCTGCCCATCCCGTTTGCCAGCAGCGAGGGGCGTGTGGCAAAGCGATCTCCCGCCGCCGCGGCGCTTTCAAGGGATTGCAGCGAGCCGATGATGTTGTAGAGCCCCATAGGTATGATGACTGAGAGGTATCTCCACCCGAGGTTTGAAAAAAGAAATCCGAAAACACTCCCCCCCGACCAGTGCGGTGGATGAAAGGCGGCAGGTATGTTTTCGGCGGCGGCGGCCGCAGGCGCAAGACCGGCCTTGCGCAATGCCCATGCCAGGAGAGTTCCTGCCGCCACTGCAACAAACCCGGCCGGTAGGCCAAGAGGCAGCTTCAATCGTCCCGCATAGCAGATCAGAATGAGCAGCATGGGCAGCAGGCCGAGAGCCGGAGCGGCGAAGATCTGAAAGACAAAACCCATGGCAATGAAAGTGATGGCGATGCCTGCAAGGGAGGAAAGTAGTGCTGCTCTGGGGGTGTGGCGGAGCAGCAGGTCCCCGAAAAATGCCGCCACCAACTCCATGATGCCTCCCAGAAAACAGGCGAACAATCCTGCTTTCCAGGCTAAATCGGCATCGTGGGTCTGCCGGTAGACGGGGGCCATGATGAACACGATGAAGGCGAAAAGACTGATTGTGTTGATGCCATAGGGCAGGGCGGTGACATCCTCGCGTTTTTCCTGCTGCGCCAGTTTCCACGCCTGTCTGGCAAAAAACAGGTTGCCGGCCAGAATCGATAGTGCGGCTCCGGGAAGGATCTTTGAGACCACCTCTAGGGCGGTTATGCCGCAGAGCATGGGGCAGAGAGTGAAAATGAGGAGGAGTTGGAGGAGGTTGTCGACGAAAAGGCCGAAGAAGCCGTCCAAATCGCCTTTTCCGAGTCGTAGAAATTGAAGGGATCGTTTCATCCGGGTCCGGGGAGGGGAGGGGAGGGTGCGGGACAGGAAACAGGAACGTCCAGACTAAGGGCTGATTGCCCGACTGTCCTGCTTCTGTAGGAGGGTAACCAACTACAGAATAGGGTCTTACAGAGGGATGGATTGAGGGCTCCAAGTCCCCTGTCTCTCCTGTCTTTCGCATTCAGGAGAGACAGGGTTGACCAGCCTACTTTTTCTTGGCGGCCGGTTTAGCGGCGGCGGCGGGTGCCTTCTTGGCGGCGGTCGTTTTGGTTGCCACTTTTTTCTGTGTGGCTTTTTTCTGTGTGGACTTCGGGGATTTGTCGCCCATAGGTTTTTTGGTTTTGGTGAGTATTACTTCGTCCCAGAATGGTTAAATCAAACCGGGAACGATTGAATTTCTCAAATCAGAAGTGACTTGTAAACAAAAGAGATGCTTTTTCGAAGCCTTTTTTTACGGGTTTCGCCCAACCCTGGCCGGAATGATCTAATTGGCGTGCAATAATAAATTGAAATAATGGTTGCTATTTCCTGAACGGCGGCCATAATCGACTCGTCTGTTAGATAGCTTGTCTCTTTCAAGGCATGGTGAATCCTCAGGTGAACTTGGTTCAGTGATGATTTGAAATCCGGTTAACGGAAACAGTCTGGTCAAAGCAAAGTAAAGTCTCGGACAGTAAGACATCACATGAGCAACAAACTGTTTGTTGGGAATCTTTCCTTCAACACCACTGAAAACGACCTGCAGGACGCTTTTGCGGCCCACGGCACGGTCACCGAAGCCAACCTGATGATGGATCGCACCACCAACCGCCCCCGCGGCTTTGGTTTTGTGACCATGAGCAGTGCTGCAGAAGCCCAGAAGGCGATCGACGCTTTGAACGGCAAGGAAATGGACGGACGCGCCCTCACGGTCAACGTGGCTCGTCCCCGCGAAGACCGTCCTCCCGGCGGCGGCGGCGGTCGTCGTGAATACGGCGGCGGCGGCGGTGGCGGTGGCGGCGGTCGTGGCCGTTATTAATCCTGCCCGGTGAATTTCACGGCGGGGTTCGGGTGAACCGAACTCCGCCTTTTTCTTTTCCCCGCTGTTTCCCCTTAATGAAAGAAGAACATATCGAAGTGGAAGGTCGCGTCACGACTGTGCTCCCCGGCACCATGTTCCGCGTCGAACTCCAAAACAAGCATCTCGTTCTGGCCACCATCTGTGGCAAGATGCGCAAGCGCTGGGTCCGGCTTACGGTCGGCGACCGCGTAAAAATGGAGATGTCCCCCTACGATCTGGACAAGGCCCGCATCACTTGGCGCCTGAAGTAGGACTTCCTGTTCCGTCCGTTCGTCCCTCCGCCTCATATTGAAGCGTGCCAAATCGCACGCCGAGGCTATAATTTTTCAACCATGTCATTTCAAGTTCTCGGTCTCGATTCTAAAATTCTCCAAGCGGTGCAGGAAGCCGGTTATACTGAGCCCACTCCCATCCAGTCCGCCGCCATCCCCCTCATCATCGCCGGTCACGACCTGATCGGGATAGCGCAGACGGGCACAGGCAAGACGGCGGCATTCACGCTGCCCATTCTCACCCGGCTCGCGGCACAGCCTGCCGCGGGTCGGCGCGCCACCCGGGTGCTGGTGCTCGCCCCCACCCGCGAACTGGCCCTGCAAATCGATGAAAACATCCGCATCTATGCCCGGCACCTTCCCCTGACGGTCGCCACGGTGTTTGGCGGCGTCGGCGAACATCCCCAGATCAACGCCCTGAGGGCCGGAACTGAGATCATTATCGCCTGTCCGGGGCGGTTGTTGGATTTGGTCGGCCGTCGCAACGGGGATTTTTCCGCCCTGCAATTTCTTGTGCTTGACGAGGCGGATCGGATGTTGGACATGGGCTTTTTGCCGTCCATCCGGCAGATAGTCAAGCAACTGCCGCAGAAACGGCAGACATTGCTTTTCTCCGCCACGCTTTCCAAGGAAATCGAGTCTCTCACCCACGAGTTCCAGCGCGCCCCCAAGACTGTCCAGATCGGGCGCCGGGCCAATCCGGCCGAGACCGTCACGCAGCTGGTCTATGAGGTGCCCAAACATTTGAAGCCGGCCTTGTTGCTTCATCTGTTACGCGAGCCCCAGATGAACATGGTATTGGTCTTTTCCCGCATGAAACACGGGGCCGACCGCATCGCCCGCAGCCTGGAGCAAAAGGGCATTCGTACTGCCACCCTTCACTCCAACCGCTCCCAGAACCAGCGCTTGCGAGCCTTAAAGGATTTCAAGTCCGGCGCGGTCCGGGTGCTGGTCGCCACCGATATCGCCGCGCGCGGCATCGATGTCGATGGCATTTCGCATGTGGTGAACTACGATTTTCCGATGCATTCCGAGGACTATGTTCATCGCATAGGCCGCACGGGGCGGGCCCAAGCGGTGGGCGATGCCATCAGTTTTGTCACTCCCGAGGATCACGGCGAGCTGCGTTCGCTGGAACGATTCATCGGCCGCGGTCTGGTGCGCAAGCGGGCCGAAGGATTCGATTATCATGCGGCCGGACCGGCTCAGACGGAAAGCAGCCGCGAAGAGCGGCCCCGTCAACAGCGCGGCCAGTCCCAATCCCGTCCGGCTCCGGCGCGTTCCCGTGCGCCGCAAGGCGGGCGGACCCAGGGTCGCGGAGGTGGCGGAGGAGCCTCCCGCCTAGTCAGTGGCAATCGTGAGGGCGGCAACGTAAACAGTTCTCGGGTTGTTCCGTCAAGCGGCCGGCGTCCTTTTGGTTCCCGTTAAATGGGCGGCGTGTTTTCCGGGTTTGTTTCTTTCAGGGCCGCCCCTCGTCGGGCGGCCTGTTTTTTTTGGGAGGCCAGAAGGCGTTCAAACCGGGCGCGGTTGTAGCGCAGGGCAAGGATGCAGGGGAGGTTGAGCGCCAGTGCCGCCGCGGCGTTCACCAGAACACCCCACCAGGGATTCCAGAGGCGGAAAAGCGGCAGGAGGCACAAGGCGAGCCAGTGGACCACCTCGCCCCGCCAGGTCTCCTGCAGGAACCGCTCCAGATACTGGGGTGAGACAGTTTGGAGGCGGGCTTTGGCGAACCCGCCGCGGAAGAGCCGGGCGGCATCGGGCAAGCGGTCTTTCCAGTGTTTGATACCGCAAAAATCCTCGTAAAAACGGCCCGCTCGCTCCCATCTTTTGGGTCGGGCCAGCCAGCTTTCCGGATTGAATCGTGCCGCCGCCAACCGTGTGAAAGTCCAGGCCAGTCCGAATTGGATCAACAGCCATGCTGCGGCATTAAAGGCGGCAATCCTAAGCAGTTGAGGTTCAGGATGCACGGATCTGCCTGCCTTTCCAAGTGACTTCCTGCCGGCGCCCGGCGCGCCAGAGGGATCTGGTAAATAGGCCGAAAAAAAACAGCAGCGGCGCGGGGTAGAGCAGGGCCAGTCCCCAGCGAAAACTTCCCACACGCCGCAAGAGCCAAGCCACTTGGAGGGCGCAGAGCGCGTAGAGCAGCAGCCAGAGCAGCCGATGCCCGGCGAAACAAAGACCCAGCGGGGCGCAAACCAAGCCCGTCGTCCAAGCGATCACCAGCATCAGGATGGGGCGCGGCGTCTGTCCGGCACCCGAGGCAAAGCCCTTGGTCCAACCTTCCACCAGTTCGGCCCAGCCTTGGGCATACATTCGGAAGGCCAACACGCCCCGGCCGCTGCGGCAGCGCAAGGGGACCCCGGCTGAACGCAATTGTTCCGCGAGCCAGAAGTTTTCCAGAATACGCCCTTTCACCACCTCATGCCCTCCGACGCGGTGGTATGCCGGCCGTTCAATCAGCAGAAACTGTCCCAGCAGGCCGCGCGGAGTGAGCCGGTCACCCAACAGCGTAAAAGCTCCCGTGCCGGCAAGCATGACCAGATTGAAGAAGGCGGAAAACTGCTCGTGAAACCCGGGGACGACATGATAGGGGGCCAGGGACAAAGCGCCCCGCCCCGCCGCCGCGTATTCCGTGAGCACTCTTCGTAGGCCATCAGGTTCAAACCAGGTGTCGGCATCCAGAAAGAGAAGCCATTCGCCCGTTGCCGCTTGGGCTCCCTGGTGGCAGGCCCAGGTTTTCCCGCGCCACCCCTCGGGCAGCGGTTTGGAGGAGATTACCCGGGCTCCAAGCCGCTTTGCCACCTCGGCCGTGCCGTCATGGGATGCGTCATCGACGACAATGATTTCAAGGGGCTGTATCGATTGGTCCTTGAGGGACTCCAGGAGCCGGGGCAGGTTTTTTTCCTCGTTGCGAGCCGGGATGATCAGGGAGAGACGCGTTCCGGACACGGGTTGTCCGGTGCGGCCGCGGGTGCAGCGCCGCACCCGCCCGAGCACGACCCAGCCGGTGCACCAAAGTGCCAGAGTGATGAACGAGAGGTTGGTTTCAATTCCCATCGACCGCTTTCTTTTACACGTTTCAACGGGGCCTCACAATCGGCAAACGCGCGGGACTGGCGCGAACCGAAGCCTGATGTTTGCCCAATCGACCTGTTTCCATCACCGGCTGGGTTGCTGAGCTTTCAATCGCGCATCTTTGCGGATGCCTGCGAATCATGAGGTTCACGCCCAAGAATTGTCTTTGTTTTTCTGTCGGGCCGGTCATCTGCGCCGGATGTCTCAACTCTTTGCGATGCGGATCTTTGCCGCGTCGGGAAAGTCGGAGCGTCGTTACCCCGGCCGGCACCGGGTTGAATTCCCCGCAGTATCGCCGGGTTTTCGGGTTGCGGATCAGGCCGGCCCCATGTGTGGAGCGGTGATGAGCCGGTGGAGTGGTGGTGTCCCGGCCGTCACGAAGCGGGTTCCGGATTTTAAATCGGCTGCGGCCAATCCCGTCTTGCAGCCGGCGGGCCTTGGGCTAAGATCGGTTTGCAGGCTGTGGCGGAAAACCAGCCTGAAAAATAAAACCGCATGACATCTGAGCTCTCCATCTTCGCCGCCCGGCTTCGGGATTATATTTCCATCTGCGAAATGGAGCCGCTGCTCCTTGAGCCCAGTGATGATCCGGCGCTCAAGGCCCATTGTGATGCCGAGTTCAACGGAATGGCTTTGGTTCTCTTTGCCCTCCAGTGCAAGCAAAACCCGTCCTACCGCAGGTTCGCCCAAGCCCGAGGCATTGCCTCCGCAGAGGTGGGGCACTGGTCGGAAATCCCTGCCATTCCTACCGACGCGTTCAAGGAGCTGGAGCTTTCCTGTCTTCCTGCTGCGGAGCGAACGCGTGTTTTTCATTCCAGCGGCACAACCCGACAAACGCCCAGCCGGCATTTTCACAATCCCGAGTCTCTGGGCGTCTATGAGGCATCTTTGTTGGCTTGGTTCCGTGCGCGCATGCTGCCCGGGGGTGCTGCTGCAAGAGCCAACCTCGATCTGGCAGTTCTTACTCCCGCTGCCGGGCAGGCTCCGCACTCGTCACTCGCCCATATGTTGGAATGTGTCCGCCGCGAGTTTCGGGCGGCCGGGGCGGCCGAGGGTTTTGTCTTCGGACAAGTCGACAATGAGGGAGCTTGGGGGCTGGATTTCGAGGGGGTTGTGAAAACGATCCGCGCCGCGGTCGAAAAAAAACGCCCGCTGTTGTTTGCAGGAACGGCGTTTTCCTTCGTGCACCTGCTTGATTTTCTGGCGGTTAGGGGGTTGACCTTCGCCTTGCCGGAGGGCTCGCGGGTCATGGAGACCGGGGGATATAAAAATCGATCCCGAACTCTGCCCAAGGCCGCGCTCCATTCGCTTATTACAGACCTGATGGGAGTTTCCCCCTCAGGAATCTTTTGTGAATACGGCATGAGCGAGCTCAGCTCCCAGGCCTATGACCGGGTCGAAGTTGCCGGTAGCCGGGTCTTCCGATTCCCGCCCTGGGCAAGGGCTCGAGTGATTTCACCGGAGACCGGTCGCGAGGTCGAAAATGGTGAAACCGGGATTCTTCAGATCATCGATCTGGCGAATGTTTTTTCAGTGCTGGCTGTCCAGACCGAGGATTTGGCGATTCGCCGCGAAGATGCCTTTGAACTTCTGGGGCGTTCGGAAAAGACCGAGCCGCGGGGATGTTCATTGAGGGCAGGCTGATTACCGCGATGCACCTGCCCCATTATTTCATTGCGGATCTGCCGCCGGAGGCTGTGCTGTCGCCGGGCCTCATCGTCGAGGCTTGTCAGAGCCTGCAACGCAACCGGCAGAAGTATTTGGCGGCCCGTTCCACTCAGAGTCTCGTCGAGCTGCTCTGTGGTGTGGCGGGGGACTGGATGCAGCCCGAATTCCGGCTGCGCCGCATCGCGCTGGAGCAAGGCCCGGGGGAGACGGGTTTTTCCCGCGCCACGATAGCCAAAGGGCTGGATGAGTTTTTTCGGCGGTTTACCCCGGAGAACTTCCACGCCCTGCTCGTCCAGGAGCTTGGCCATGTCCGGCGTTTGGATGGGATTGTCTCGACCGGGCCGGAGGAGGTGCATTGCCGTGCGGCGCTGGCGCTCGGCCCCGGGCTTCTGGTTCATGTGGCGGCGGGCAACCTGCCCAATCCCGCCTGGATGAGTCTCGTGCTTGGCATTCTGACCCGGTCGGCGCAGTTCATGAAGTGCGCCAGCGGCAGCTCGCTGTTGCCCAGGCTTTTTGCCCACTCGATTTACGAGGCGGATCCGAAACTGGGGGCTTGTTTGGAATTGGCCGAATGGCGCGGAGGGAGGGAGGATTTGGAAACCGCGCTCTTCTCCGGGGCCGATTGTGTTACGGCCACCGGCAGTGACGAGACGCTGGCTTCAATCCGGGTCCAGTTGTCCGGCCATACCCGGTTTCTGGGGTATGGTCATCGTCTGAGTTTTGCGTTTGTTGCCCGCGGGGCTTTGTCGCGAGCCCAAGGGCCCCGTGTTGCTGCCGGTGCGGCCGCAGATGTGGCCGCTTGGAACCAGTTGGGGTGTCTCTCCCCGCATACCTTCTATGTTCAGCACGGAGGAGAGGTGACGCCGGAACGGTTCGCTGAACTGCTGGCCCAAGAGTTGATCGGGCTGGAGGGCTCGGAGCCGCGAGGGGTGGTGCCGGCCGAAACAGCGGCCCGGATCGCCGCCTTGCGGGGGATTTACGAGGTCCGCGCGGCGCATCGCCCGGACACCCGTCTGTGGATGAGCCGGGATACGACCGCTTGGACGGTCGTGCTGGAGAATGAACCATTGTTCCAATTGTCCTGTCTCCATAGGTTTATTCATGTGAGGGCTGTCGATGATATCACAGCCGCATTGGAGGGGGCCGATGCGGTGCGGCATCAGGTTTCCACGGTGGGTGTGGCTGCGTCGGAAGAACAGCAGCGTGAACTCGGCGCCCTTCTGGCTCGATGGGGTGCCGCCCGGGTATGCCCGATTGGACGGATGCAAACCCCGCCGCTGACTTGGCGGCATGACGGACGCCCCGCACTGGGAGATCTGATCCGGTGGACGGATGTGGAGATTTAAAATGAAAATGGAACTGCGAAAATCCTTTCAGTTTGAGGCCGCTCATCTGCTGCCGCATTTGCCCGAAGGCCATAAATGTCGACGTCTGCACGGACACAGTTTTCAAGTTGAGGTGGTGGTGACAGGGGAGTGCGATCCGCGTCTTGGTTGGGTGATGGATTATGCCGAGATCAGTGCGGCCTTCAAGCCGCTCTGGGAAAGGCTCGACCACTATCATCTCAACGACATTCCCGGACTGGAAAATCCGACCAGCGAAAATGTGGCCATCTGGATTTGGGAGGGGTTGCAGCCGCGTTTGCCTCTGCTCAGCGAAATTGTAGTCGCAGAGACCTGCACTGCCCGCTGCGTCTACCGCGGCGGCTGAGAAGGGCCGGCTATGCCGCGCAGTTCGGCGAAGAACTCCTCGTCCACAATGTAGCCGACGCACTCTGCCGAGCCGCAATGGCAGGGGTGCTCCTTGAAGTCATTCAGACTGTAGCCGTAGTTGAAGGTCAGTTCCTCCCCGGATTGTATTTCCCGGAGCGTGACGATCCAAATCCGACCCTCCTCCAGCAGAGATTCGCAGTTGGGGCCGCAACTGTGGTTCAACCACCTCGCCGGATTCCAGCCCACGTCCCCGTCGAGATCGTAGACCTCGTCGAATTCGAAGATGTAGGGATTGCCCAGATCACATTGGACGGAGGCTTCGGCTTTGGTAATCTTTCGGCCAAGATATTCGAGGATCCGCGTTCCGGCTGGAATGCAGCCCAGAGCGGCGGCGCCTGTGCCGTGGATGGGGGATTCGCGAAAAACGACCTGTCCTGGCGCGTCTGACGGCGTCTCCAAGCCGGGGGTTGGTTTTTTTTGAGTAGGACTCACTGCCGACTTACTCTGCCCGTTCGCCGGTCAATGTCGATACGGATCATTGGCGGCGAAGGGCCAAGAATGATTTTTCCGGAAAAAAGTTCAAATGGGCGGCGGTTTGGTGCATCTATAAGGTCATGCGCTGCTTGTTGAAGTTACTCGCGGTTTTGTTTCTGGGTTGCTTTACCGCCTCCGCCCTTACTGCCCATACTCAGGCTAAACTCATTCTCTCTCTCCAGACTGCCCGGGCCGGAGACTCTGTTTTGGCAGGGATCCATCTGCAAATGGAGCCGGCCTGGCATACTTACTGGAAAAATTCCGGGGCTTCTGGAATCCCGACCACTCTCGCATGGACTCTGCCTGCCGGCATCAAGGCCGGCCCTGTTCAATGGCCGGTGCCGGAGAAGCTGCCGCCCGATGATTTCACCACCTACGTCTACCAGAACGAGGTCGTTCTGCTGGTTCCGCTGCAGATTTCTCCGGAGGCAAAAGCCGGGGTGGCCGGGATCAAAGTTCACGTCGAGTGGCTTGAATGCAAGGAGGCTTGCGTGCCGGGTAGCGCCGATCTTCTTGCCAGTCTGAATCTGGGTGCGGAGCAAGCCGCTTCCCCTGATGCTCCTCTCTTTGCCGCCTGGCAGAAACGCCTGCCGGAATCCTCGTCCAAGCTTGTGGCCCATGCCGCTTGGGAAAAGCCGGCTGTTGGCGACCTGCGGCCACTTGTGATCGAGTGGAGCGGCGCCGGTATCGGTGAACCCGATTTTTATCCCCTAGGCAGTGATGCTTTTGAAGTCCAGGGTGAAACGGAACGCCTTCTCTCTTCCGGAGGACTTTTTCGGTTGCGCAAGCAAGTAAAGAGGTTTTCCGGCGATTGGCCTGCGAAAATCTCCGGTCTGCTCGTCTTGAAAACGCCGACGGGAATTGTTGCCTATGAAACGGACCTCTCCTCAGCTCCCCTTGCTCCCGTGGCGAATCCCTCCGCGACTCCCGAGCCTGCCGTTTCTTTGACTCAGCCGCTCTGGAAAATGCTTCTCTATGCATTCCTCGGCGGATTGATTCTCAATGCCATGCCCTGTGTGTTGCCGGTGATTGCGCTGAAAATCCTCGGGTTTGTCCGGGAAGCCAGGAGCGATCCCCGCCATGTCCGGAAGTTGGGTTGGGTTTATGCCTTGGGGGTCCTGGTTTCGTTTCTGTCCCTGGCGGGCGTGGTCATTGCCGTTCAGGCCGCCGGACACAAGGCCGGGTGGGGAATGCAGTTCAGCAATGCCCAGTTCACGGTGGGGCTGACTGTGCTGGTCACTCTGGTCGCGCTGAATCTGTTTGGGTTGTTCGAGGTGAATCCGGGGAGCCGGGTTCTGGGTACTGCCGGGAATCTGGCCGCTCAGTCAGGTCTGGCCGGAGCCTTTTTCAACGGCGTGTTAGCCACCATTCTTGCCACTCCCTGCACCGCGCCCTTTCTCGGGGCTGCTCTAGGCTTCGCCTTCGCCCAGCCGGTGCCGATCATTCTCTTGATGTTCGCCGCCGTTGCCGCCGGCCTTGCCGCCCCGTATGTGGTTCTAAGTTGGAAGCCGGCCTGGTTGAGGTTTCTTCCCAAGCCCGGTGCTTGGATGGAGCATTTTAAAATCGCCATGGGCTTTCCCATGCTCGCCACGGCGCTCTGGCTGCTGAATCTGACCACCATTCATTATGGCGACCGTTCGTGGTGGCTGGGGATTTTTTTGGTGATGATGTCTGCGGCGGCATGGATTTGGGGGACGTTTGTGCAGCGCGGATCAGCCCAGCGCGGTCTGGCGGTGGTGATCGTGATTCTTTTCATGGCCGGTGGTTACTTCGGAATTCTCGAGGCTCAACTCCACTGGCGTTCCTCTCCCGATTCCGCTTCCGACACCCGTGTTTTGGCTCATGCCCCGGAAGGCTATGCATGGAGCCCCTGGAGTCCTGAGGCGGTTGCCAAGGCCCGGGCTGAAGGACGTCCGGTGGTGGTTGATTTTACCGCCAAATGGTGTCTGACCTGTAACCTCAGTGTGGCTCCAGCCTTTGCCTCCAAATCCGTGGTGGAGCAGCTTCAAAAGCTCAATGCCGTTGCGCTGGTGGCCGATTATACCCTTTACCCTGCCCAAATCACCGCGGAGCTTGCGCGTTTCCAGCGCAGCGGCGTTCCTCTGGTGCTTATCTATCCGCGCGATTCCGCGAAGCCGCCGGAAGTTTTGCCCGAGCCCCTTCCGTATCCTGCCAGCTACATCCCGGTTTTGCTGGGTGCGCTTGAGCGGGCCGTCCGGTGAATTTTTTGTTTGAACGAATCCTTTCTTCCGCTTCTCTAATAAGAGGTGAAAACAACGAGCGGAATCTGAACTAAAGGAGCCCATGAAACAACTTCTGACACTTGTGGCGACTCTGGCTCTGGTGGGCACTGCTTTCGCCGCCGAAATCGGCAAGCCGGCTCCTGATTTCACCGGCACCGACATACGCGGCAGAACCATCAAACTCGCCGATTTCAAGGGCAGGATCGTGGTGCTGGAGGCCAGCAATTCCGACTGCCCGTTTTGTGCCAACCATCTCAAAACCGGGGCCCTTCAGGAATTGCAAAAGGAGTTCATCGCCAAGGGCGTTGTCTGGCTCATGGTTAATTCCGTCAATCCGCGTAACTCAAGCCACCGCACTCCGGAACAGGCCCGGGCCGAGTGGGATCAGAAAAAACTCAACGCCACCGCTTGGATCGACGACAGCTCCGGAGCCATCGGTAAACTCTACGGACTGAAGACCACGCCGCACATGATTGTGATCGCTGCCGACGGGACTGTGGCTTATTCCGGGGCGCTGGACGACCGGCCCGCTCCCTTCGGCGATCCCCGCACCGCTCGGAATTATGTCCGGGAAGCCGTGACGCAGTTGCTCGCCGGGCAGAGGGTTTTAGTGTCGCAAACCAAGCCCTATGGCTGCGCGGTGCATTACTAGTTTCTTCCGAAATCCTGCGGTTGAATTGGTTTTTCTTGGTTCCGTTGTTGGATTAGAACCGCGTCTGGCCTTTATTTCTGCCAGAAATTCCCTCTCCCTCCCCATCCTGGATGGTGTAATCTCGGCTGCGTGGTTGATCACGATGTCTTTTCAAAGATGCTCTCCGGCCCGGTGCCGGTGCTCGCCCTAGCTCCGATGCAGGATGTGACCGACCTGCCGTTTTGGAGACTAATGGCGGGTTACGGCGGCGCGGATGTCTATTTCACGGAATACTTCCGCGTTCATGCCACTTCCAATTTGGAAAAATATATCCTCCGATCGCTCACGGATAACCCCACCGGCCGGCCCGCGGTGGCGCAGATGATCGGCAACGACATTCCAGCTCTGGTCCGCACGGCGCGGGAACTGCAGCACTATCCGATTGTGGCAGTGGACTTGAATCTGGGCTGCCCGGCACCCGTGGTTTACAAGAAATGCGCCGGCGGCGGCCTGCTCCGCGAGCCCCAGCGGGTCGATGCTATTCTGGGCGCCCTGCGCGATGCGGTGAAAATCAAGTTCACTGTGAAAACCCGGATCGGTTTCGACTCGCCTGATGTCTTCGAGCAACTGCTGCCGATTTTTGCCAAACACTCGCTCGATCTACTCACTGTTCATGGGAGAACCGTCTTTGAGATGTATCGCAGCGAGGTGCACTACGATTACATAGCCCGTGCCGTCGAAGCTTTGTCCTGTCCGGTGCTGGCCAATGGAAATGTGCATTCCGCGGAGAAGGCAGCTGAAGTGCTGCGGATCACCGGAGCGTGCGGTCTTATGATCGGCCGCGGCGCCATCCGTAATCCCTGGCTTTTCCATCAGATCCGCCAGCAACAGCTTGGTGAAAATGTCTTCATCCCACGCGGATTCGACGTGCTGGGCTATATTCGCGCCCTCTACGAGGCGGTTTGTTCCCCTGAGGTCCGCGAGTCTGCCCAGGTGGAAAAAATGAAAAAATACATGAACCATCTCGGCGTCGGGGTGGACGCCGCGGGGCTCTTCCTCCATCAAATCCGGCGCGTTACCACGGCGGCGGAATTTTTCCGCGTCTGCCAGGCCTTTCTGGAGCATGACCAGCCGATGCCGCTTCAGCCCTTTCCCCTGAATCTCAAGCCGAGCGACAGTATGGCCGGCGAGCACGGTTGATCAGCCGTAGCGGTAAGGTTTGCTGAGGAAAAATGTATTGGGCAGGTGGCGGATCTCCCGCACCGTGCCTCCCTCCAATAGCACCTCGACGATGTCGAAGCGGAATTTGATCTCCGGGTTGCCAATCCGCCGAAGGTAATCCAGCGCCGCAAGCGAGAGATGCCGCCGCTTGGCGGCATCCACCGCCGCCGCCGGCCGTGTCCATTCCTCCGATGATCGGGTTTTCACCTCAACGAACACCAGGCAGTCAGCGTCTCGGCAGATCAGGTCGATCTCACCGCGGCGGGAACGGAAGTTGGCGAGGAGAAACTTAAGTCCCTGTTTTTTCAGGTATCGTCTTGCCGCGCGTTCACCCAGTTTGCCGTGCCACAGATGTTCCGGCCCGGTCTTGCCGGTGAAGTGAGCTTTCAGTTTTTTGAACAGATTCATCTGTTATTCGAGAAAGCCGATCCGGCCACGGATAAACCCACTTTTAGGCCCCGAAAACTCTGCGGTTGACCAAGGCCTTTCAATTTCTCGGAGGCGCTTTGCCGTCACGATTCCGCCGTCAGCCCTTGGCTCTGTCCGGCTCCATGGGGCGGCTTGCAATAAACGCGTCGATCGCATGTATAGCGCCTAGGAAATCCAGCCCCGATTCCTCGCGACAGAGTTTGGTTACGGCGGTTTTTTGCGCAGGATCCAGCGCCAATTCTCTGACGCGATCGGATAGTTCGATCTGGTTTTCTGGGGCAATTATTGCGCTCGATCCATACCGGCTCTGGTTTCGGCCGTTTGACAGCCATGCGCCTGCGAAGCGGCCAAGGCTGGCTGTAAAAACAACCAGCTGCGCATCGCGGAACAACCCCTTCGCAACCGCTATATTCATTCCGGTAGCCAGCAGGAAGGCCGTCCCAAGACCCATCAAGAGGGCCGGCGCATCCCGTCATTCAAACCCGCTCAGCCGAAGCGGTTTTGCCCGGGGGACCGCGCAAGAATTTTTCTGTAAATTGGTTGAGCATTTAAACTGAGTGCTGGGCTTGGGTTTTCATGCTGAGGTAAACTTTGCCGGTTTCCCACTCCTCGCTGATCTCTGCCAGCAAGGCGGTGACGAGACGCAGGATGGCAGCTTCGTTGGGAAACAGACG
>CAIQOK010000061.1 GCA_903873415.1 uncultured Verrucomicrobiota bacterium
GATGGCGCTTTCAGTTCCGCTTCGCGGACGGCGTCCTTTGGCCCGGCATGTGTGAGCTCGATCGTTAGGCGGCTACACTATGGGCGAGCATCGGACATTCAGAATCACCAAGCCGAAACGATTCGTCATTTTGGTTCTGATTGGGATGTTGGTTGCAGGTGTCGCCATTCATATTTATTTCCGCCTACATATTGCCGGCGTGTATGATGATTTGCAGATGGCGTGTGACTGTAACTGGGAATTCAAAGACGGGCAGATTTTTGAGGTGACAGAAAAAGGGCGAGCACATCTTGGCACATACACGCGAGATGGTTTTAGATGGGTTTGCCGACCATTGAAGGGACTCGGCGGCGAGATGTATATGCAGTCGTCATTGCTCGGCGTGTGGTGGTTTGACCCGCAGATGCAGCACGGCGGGAGATTTTTGCCGAGGCGTTGCTTTTCGCCGTTCGGCGCTTTGCTTTACGATTGGTATATCAGAATATGACGCCGCCTAACCAGTCGCCGGAGCCAACGTGGTTGGGCGCATCCGTTTTGCGCTTGAGCGTTTTGGTTCGCCACGTCACCGTTCCCACGTGGCTCAGCTTTTTTCGTTAGACCACTCGACGCCACATGCCCTTCCTGATTCTATTCTTACTCGCGCTAGCATTTTGGATTTATGCAGAGAGGCGCTTGGGTATTGGCGCTCGGATTGGCGGGGGTATTCTTTGTATCGTGTTGATTGCTTGTGGCGCTTACTTTACTGCCAGTGTCATGCCCAGCTACGAGCGCACGGTTCATCGGAGTTCCATCCGCTTGACTGGTGAGTTGCTCTCGAAGGGTGAGACACAGAGAGTTGAGCAGGCCATCAGCACTTACAACAGCATCGCGGCCACCGGCACGACATATCGGGCTGGGATGGAGATGTGGGACGTTCTGAATCATGGACCGAAGAAGTGAGTATATGACGATGACGTGGTCTAACCATGCGCTGCAGCGAACCCGGCATGGCGTCGCGGTTTGCAATCGTTGCGTCCCGTGCGCCGGGTCGCTCAGATTGGGTCGTTGGCATGAAGCGTGAGCCGACATACCGCAGCGGTGATCCAGTCCGTGAAGGCGACGTAGTGCGGATTGGACAGTGGGATGGTGTGGTCGAGTCCATTGACACTGTGGGCAGTCCTGGATACATGGACTACGTCGGGGAAGGAGTGATGCTCTCAGGCCCTGCGTTCGGTAGGCTTCACACCAAGTTCCACGACGAGGACCTGGTCCTCGTGCGGCGAAAGCAACAATGAAACGAAATGCCAACAAGCGTGCTGGAGGCGACGGCGGGATGACCCTTCTGTTCCATGCTCGACGCTGTTTCGGCCCGCCGCGCCTCATCACGGGCGTTAGGCCAACCAAAACCAAAAGAACCATCATATGAACGAAATGAAAGAGCGTCACGCTGTCGGCATTGCCGCGAAAATCGGCGCAGTCCTCTTCGTCTTGTGGGGCGTGCTCCACATTTGGGTCGGATACGAAGGCGTGCACCAATATCTCAACAATGGCACGCAGGGTCTTTGGAACCTCGTGATTGGCGGCAGCAAAGTTCCGCGTTCTGTGTTTGTTCACGCCGCTGACCCCGTCACGGCGTATGCCCATGGGCAACTGTTGCTTAACTTCTGTATCGACGTAGGCGGTTATGGGGTATTGGGGCTAGTCGTGGGGTGGATGATTTGGTCGCGAGCATCATGGGTCGGCTACTTCATAGGCCTCTTCATTATCGCCATTGCCGATTTGACCTTTTTGTGTGCGTTGGTGACATCGGGTGTCATCGAATTCAGCATTCCAACAATCAGTGGCCCGGTAATTTGGTTTTTAGCCATCGCAATCACGCCCTTTGGCATGCCACGATTAGGGAGGAAAAATGTTTAGGCCTGACCATGCGCTGCAGCGAAGTGCGGAGTGCCGTCACGGTTGCAATCGGCGCGTCTCGTGGCCGCCGTCGCTGAGCTTGGGTCGCTAGGCTGCCACGCACTTTATGACAAAACGAACTGCTGGCATCTCGCTCTGTGCGTTGGCGGTGGTGCTGTTTCTTTCGCGCTATGTTTTCGCAGCTTTATATCGTGGCTTCCAGCATGCGCAGTGGGGTTCACAAGACTTCGCACAGTATTTGATTTATGTCGGCACCGCGCCGTGGTTTTTGGCTGCTGTCTTTCTGGCGGCAGGCATTTATTATTTGGTTCGTTCGGAGAGTGAAAAATGAAGCCGCGGCCCCATCAAGCGCCGTAGCCAACCTCCTTTGGTGCTGGCCGTTTTGCCAAGACTCGGCGTTCCCTTAGCCTTTTTCTTCTGGCTTCTCTGCCGGTTTCTGGTTATCGAAAGACAACCAAACCAAGAACCAAAATGAACAAGCCTAAAATGCCCCAAGCTTCTCCCATGCCTGTCAATGTCGAAGCCGGCAAGACTTACTACTGGTGCTCCTGCGGCGAAAGCAAGGCGCAGCCCTTCTGCGACGGCTCGCACAAAGGCACCGGATTCACTCCCGTAGCCCACACTGCTCAAAAAGACGGTGCGGTCTATTTCTGCGCCTGCAAGCAGAGCGCCAAGGGTGTGCTTTGTGACGGCTCCCACAAGGCGCTGTAGTGACAACTCACGTCCGGAAAAGACCCATGCGCCACCCTCCAATTTCACCGGGAGTCTCTATCGGCCATGTGCATCTCAAGGTTGCCGACCTGGAGCGCTCACTCCGCTTCTATTGCGGCGTGCTGGGCTTCGAGTTGACCCAGCGTTACGGCTCCGGTGCGGCGTTCATCTCGGCGGGTGGCTACCATCACCATATCGGGCTTAATACCTGGGAGAGTTTGGGGAGTTCACCGCCGCCCGCAGGCACCACGGGGCTCTACCACCTGGCCATTCTCTATCCGACTCGTGCCACCCTGGGGGATGCGCTCCGGCGTCTGATGGAGGCGGGCGTTGCACTCGACGGGGCCAGTGACCACGGAGTGAGCGAGGCGCTCTATCTTCGCGACCCGGACCAGAATGGCGTCGAGTTGTATTGGGACCGGCCTCAGTCGGATTGGCCTCGCACTCACGACGGTAGTCTGGCGATGTTCACACGCCATCTGGACCTCAAAGGCTTGCTGGATGAGGTGTCCTCAGAAAATCATGACAACAACCGCAACACCTAGTTTTCGCTGCTCCAAAGCGTTCGAGAGCGCCGCGGTTCCAATCGAGGCGTCTCATGAGGCAGGTCGCGGAGCCTGGTTCGTTACGTGTCATGCTGCCCGGGCGGGCACCGCGTTTTTTGAAAGCTAGGCCACGCCGAGCGTTCCTGGCTCTTCTGGCTGAACGAGCCCCTTTTGGGTTTGCCGAGTCGCTTCCTCTTTTTTTACCCCAGCAATACGGCGCGCGAAGGACAATCGGCACGCACTCTGGGCTACTTCATCAAGTCTGGTGAGACAAAGCATCCGCCTTTATCGAAAGGGGTGCCCCAAAAAATATTTGAGTTCGACAAACAGGGAGAAGTCTGACACGGGTTTGGTTATTGTCCAGCGAAGAGGGTGCATCTGGGCTCAGACTCGCGCCCACTGGTCGACGGGATCTTGTTGGGTTTTGCCTGATCTGGTCGTCGCGCGCTTGGTAGCAATGCGGCGTTGCAGGCGATCACAGCTGGGTGATTTTCTTTCTCCGCTGCGGACAATAATGAAGCGACGCGATAGTCCCGAATTTCTGTGTAGCGGTTTTTTCTGAGGATCAGGCGATGGTTTATGAAAACGCAGGTCGTATGTGTCAGTTCACTCTTTTTTTAGCGCTGTTTATTTGTTTTTTGACAGGCTGGGTCAGTCCGCTCCATGCCGGTGAGAATAGCGGCGTGGACCTCGCCCCCGCCAGGTCACGGGTGTTTGATGTTCTGAAGTATGGAGCCTTGGGCGACGACAAGACCGACAACACAGAGGCGTTTTCAGCATGCCTGAAAGCGGTTGTCGAGGCCGGAGGCGGACGAATGTATCTGCCTGCAGGGGTTTATCGCGGCAGAATATTGATCCCTGCGGTTTCGAAGCCGATCCCGAGTTGGATCACTGTGGAAATCGTGGGGGAAATCGAACCTTCCCCGGTCTTCGGAACCATCGGGTCCTTCCCCCTGCAGAGCAATGGCACGATCGTCAAGAGCCTCAGTAAATCCGGCCCTGCAGTGATTTCCGCCAGTAGTTCTCCGCACCCGGTGTATGGGGAATTCTCAGCCGTCTATGTGGTGATCCGCAATCTGGACGTCCGGACCTTTGACGATCCGGGGGTTGGGGGAATTGATTTGCGCCATGCCCTGCAATGCAGGATCGAGAATGTGTTTGTGAACACCGGCGTTTACAATGTGCAGGCTTCCAAGCCGACTCATGGAACCACTGGAGTTATCACTCCGGCGTGTAATAATGCCGCATTATCGATTCTGCGGAATGTGGTGGTGACCGGGTATCATACAGGCATCCTCGTCAATGAGCACACCGACGCGGATAACATCGTGATTGCCTCCAATATCAATGGGTTGGAATTTCTTTTCGCCCATCATGCCTCGCGCTTTGGTCGGGTTGGTGCCTACCGCAACACGCATCATGTCACCGTTTCGGGGCGGCACGGTTTTTCGATCGAACAGCTGAACACCGAACAACCGGGGCCGGGACAAACCGACACCCACAACGCCTGGCAGACGCTTGTGAGTGATGTGAATGACCCAAAGAATCTGGGCATTGCCGACATCCACTTCTGGGTCGTCGAGGGGAACGTGGGTGCCGTCTGGAAGTTTACTTGCATTGGGGGTGCCTCAATCCAGGCGCGAAGAATTGGCGCACGGCCTGCGGCAAGAAAATGATCAGACAGCGAGGACCCTTATAAGCAGAGGGAACCAATAAAAACAGGCAATGAAATTTATTTTTTGCCATCCCAGAAGGGCATGGACCTTGAGTGAACGGGATGGATTTCCGAAGGGATCGGCGGCCCGGTGGCAAAATGAGTTTAAGGATTTGGCGGTTTTATCGGTGATATGAGAATCGGCTGTCCCATAGGATCAAGTGAGGCCTGGCAAATAGGCCTGTTGCGGTGTGCCCAGAAAGCGTCCGCCCCCACCGGCTGTCCCATAGCGGTCGAGGAGCTGGCGCAAGTCGAGGCGTTGCCACAGGGCGGAGCGGATCAGGGTGAAGAGCCGGGTGAAGCTGTGGCTCCACTGGCTCAAGAAGGCGCAGAAGCGCAAGAGCAGATAGACCAGCAGCGCGGTCCACACTTGCCAGCGGACGGCGTTGGCGTTATGGCCGAGGAAGTCGGCCAGTTGAAGGGTCTGTTTGAGTTCCTTGAAGAAGACCTCGATGCTCCAGCGGCAGCGGTAGAGATCGGCGATGGTTTGGGCACTCCAGATCAAGTTGTTGGTCAGAAAGACCATTTCGCGGAGTTCGCCCTCCACCTCGACCAGCGCAACCACTCGGCGCAGTTCGACGGGATAGGCTTTGCCAGCCATCCCGGTCAAATGAATCAAGTCGTCGCGAAGCAGATTGCCGTCCGGCCCGGGCTGAAATTTTCGGACGACCCGGTATTGCATGTTTTCCTTGGCGCGGGTGACCCAGAAGACCTCGCGCAAGGACAAGTCGGCGAGATGGGCAAAGTCCACATAAGCCTTGTCAAAGATCACGATCTCGCCGGCCTGCACGCCCCCGCAGAGTTCGTGCGCCCGGAGGTTGTCATGTTCGCCGGCGGTGTCCACGAGGGCAAAGCGCGGGAGGAAGGTTTGGAGGTTGAGGCGGACGTGACACTTGGCGGCGGCTTTGCGCCGACGGTGCTTGGCCCAGTCCAGCGAGTTGGCCACGAGCTGGATGGTGGTCGAGTCCACGATGTGAATGAGGCGCTTGAAGCGAAAGGCCAGCTTCGGGCGCCGCCGCGCGCCGAAGCCCGGATGCAGTTGTTGCAAATGTTCGAGCATCGACCAGAACAACGCCTCGGCCATTTTCGGGTTGCGCTCGCGGTTGGCGTGCGACAGGGCGTTCTTGCTCGGCGGCGTCGCGCCGCGAATCGCCGACAACGGACCGGAGTGCAACCGCAGGGCGTCACACACGTCGTTGAGACCGAGACTGTGAGTGAGTTGGGCGTAGATCAGGCTCACCACATGGCTCCACGGGCGGAAGGTGCGACTCCGTTCCACCACCGCATGTTCGCGGGCGAGTTGCGGCACCAGATGGTTTGGAATCAGATTGCAAAGTTGCCGCAGAAGCGAGAACTTGGCCGGCGTTGGCTTGCGTCGTGTTTGGCTTTTCATGCCCTGCCTTGTGGCAGGGTTCAAACCCGTAAGCCAACTCTTTTTTACCCCTCAACCATCAAACCTGTGGGACAACTGTGAAATTTATTAAAAAATTTGGGAGTATCTGGAAAGGGTTGGCTTCCATGCGGAAGGCGATGAAGACAGCGGTCTGGCTTTTGATGACTGCCGCCGTTTTGGTTCATGGAGGCGGCTATGACATGGCAACCGCCGCCATCGCAAAAAAGCATGTGTTCAATGCCCTCAACTACGGGGCTGTGGGCGATGATAATACCGACAATACCAGAGCTTTTTCAGCGTGTGTGAAGGCAGTGATTGAAGCCGGGGGCGGGACGATGCTTCTACCGGATGGAGTCTATCGCGGCCGGATCATTATTCCTGCGGTTTCAAAGCCTCTGCCAAGCTGGATCACCCTGGAGATTGCGGGCCAGGGCGAACCGCCTCCGGTCTGGGGAACGATCGGGTCGTTTCCGCTGCAGCAGAATGGCACCCTCATTAAATGTCTGGTGACCTCGGGTGCCGCGGTCATCTCGGCCAGCCCGCCGTCCGACTCCCTCTATGGCGGTTTTTCAGCCGTCTATGTGGTTCTTCGCAATCTCGATGTGCGAACCTGCGACAATCCGTCCATCAGTGGCGTCGACCTGAAAAACGCCCTGCAGTGCCGACTTGAAAACGTGTTTATCAACACCGGCGTTTACAACGTGCAATCCGCCGAACCGACGCATGGCACCAAGGGACTCATCACCCCAGCGTGCAATAATGCCGCATTAACCATCCTGCGCAACGTCGGCGTCACCGGATATCACACGGGAATCGTGGTCAACGAACACACCGACGGCGACAACATCATCCTTGGCTCGAATCTGAATGGTCTGGAATTTGCCGGAGCACACCACGCCTCCCGCTTTGGCCGGGTGTGTGCTCAACGTTGCAGGCATGACATTGTGGTAACTGGCAGGCACGGCTTTACTATTCATCAATTGGATATTGAGATTTCCGGCCCGGGGCAGACCGACAGCAATAACCAATGGCAGGCAACGGCAGGAAACATCAATGACCCCAATAACCTCGGCATTGCCGATGTGAACTACTGGGTTGTCGAAGGAAACGTGGGTGCGGTGGAGAAATTCACTTGGAACGGCGGCGAAGGGATCCGTGCCCGGAGAATCGGATCTGCACAACCCCTCAAGAAGTAGAGGGAAGACTAAAGAGGATTTGCTGCCAAACGATACTCGGCTGGTGCCACTGGAAGGAGACAAAAAACGAATGAATAAGAGAATATCGATTTTTAATAAGCCTCTGATTGCGCTGCTGTTTGTCTCCGCCGCGCAGAGCGTCCACTCTACCCCTTCGCCCTACCAACTGCCCCATGCTCCAGCAACAAAATCGGTGTACCTCACGTTGCCGCCCGGCGCGGTCGAGCCGGAGGGCTGGTTGCGCGACTGGTGCGAACAGGTGCGTGACGGTTTCACCGCGCGGATGGAGGATGTCCACCCGGCCTTCAAACAGGCGTGGGCCGCCGATTACCGGATCACGGGTCCCGATTTATACTGGGGCAAAAGCGGTTGGCCATACGAGGGTGGCGGATACTGGTTCGAGGGATTGGCCGGAATTGCGGTGCAGTTGAAGGACGAGCGGTTAATCTCCCTGGCCAATCGTCGCTTCGATGCCGTGGTCACGAACATGAATGAGCGCAGCATCCTGTTCTACTGGTGGCTCGACCGTGCCAACGACGAGGATGTGAAGGCCGCTGAGGGGCGTTACATGTCGGAGTCGGAGTGGCCGATGTGGGCTGCGGGTCTGCTTGGCCGGGCGTTGGTAAGGCAATACGCCGCAACGGGCGACGCCCGGGTGCTCAAGGCTCTTGATACCGCCTATGGCGGCAACCGCGACTGGGTCAAACTCGGCTGGGCGGGATCGAATCCCTGGCCGGCATTTGCGACCCATAGCTGGACCGGTAACCCGAAGATCGCCGCGGCGTTGACCGCCTTCTACGATCAATTGGGGGACGAGAATAAGAAGTCCTCCTGGAGCCGGTATCGGCGGATGCCGGTACCGGCGGATGGGAACGATCACGGCGTTCATTTCCTTGAAAGCACCACCGCGTGGGCGCTTGGTTATCTCTGGACCGGCAAGAGCGAATTTCTGGAGGCGTGTCTGGCCTGGCAACGACAGGTCGAGCGCGACTGCATGCAGCCGCATGGGGTGCCTGTGTTTGACGAGTCATACGGGCCGACAGGCGCGGGACGAAAGACCGAGACCTGCGACGTTGCGGCGTTTGTCTGGAGCAAGAACATGCTGCTGTGGATCAGCGGCGACGGCGCCTTGGCAGATCAGACCGAGCAGGCGTTCTTCAATGCGGCTCCCGGCGTCTTTGGGCGCGACGGTCTGAGCCATCTGTATTTACAGCCCGCCAACTATCTGAGTGGTGGCGGCCAGAGAAGTTACGGGCGGTCGCACTTCCCGCTCTGCTGCACGGCCGCATTGAACCGGATCCTGCCCGAATACGTCGGGGGGATGTGGTTGGCGAGCCAGGACGGCGGTCTGGTCGCGGCCTGTTACGGGCCGGCGTTGGTCAATGCCATGGTGGGCGACCGGGTCAAGGTCCACATCGCCAGCAAGACGGCATATCCATTCACCGAGACGATCGCGATGAAAGTGGAGCCCGAGCGGCCGGTCGAGTTTCCGTTGTCGCTAAGGGTGCCCGCGTGGTGCGCGGCCCCGGAAATTAGGGTGAACGGCAAGGCCATTACTCTTGCGCCTGTTCGTGGGTTTCAGCGCATCCAGCGCAATTGGAAGGCCGGGGACCAGGTCACGGTGCATCTGCCGATGCGGGCGGTGATGGTGACCGGCTTGGATCGGAATCCGAAAGGTCCTCCAGCGCCGTTTGCGTCAGTCCATTACGGTCCGCTGTTGTTTGTCCTGCCCATTGCCGAGACTCAGGATGGCAAGGGCGCCGATCCGGCGGCACGGTGGCAGTTTGCTCTGGCTGGCAAGAGAATCAAAGTCGAACGCGATGCCATGCCCGCGCGGTGGGAATGGCCTCTGACCGCGCCGTTGCGGTTGAAAGTGGCGTCGAAGGCCTTTGACTGGCCGGGCAACGATCCCGGGGTCTTGCCGGGCTTGGTGGAGGAGGGTGTCGCGAGGGAGGTTACTCTCGTGCCGTATGGCTGCGCCAAGTACCGGATCGCGCTCTTCCCTGTAACCCCAAAGGGTTGGCGGGCGGGCGGCGGCATCGAATTGGCGAAGTGGCAACCGGTGAGGAAGCTGAAGCTTCGCGAGGGCAAAGGCGTCACCTACGCCTCGGACTTGAAATGGACCAGGGCCTGTGCCGGCTCCGAGACCGTGTTACTCGATCAGAACTACAAGAGACAACCGTTGAGCATCGGCGGCCAGAAGATTCCTAAAGGCATCTGGACCCATTCATTTCAGGACGGCAGTCCGGCCGATACGGTATTTGACATCCAAGGCCGCAACTTCTTGGCGTTTCGCGCGCTGGTCGGTTTGGACGAACTCGGCGTGTCCGGCAGCGTTCAATTTCAAGTCTGGGTGGATGGCAATCTCAAGGCCGAGACGACGGTTTTGCGCAGCGGCCAGTCCTGGATGCTGCATGTGGATCTGACCGGAGGCAAGGAGATCACCTTGCGCGTTCTCAACGGCGGCGACGGTTACTGTTGCGACCACGCGGTCTGGGGGCTGGCTCGCTTTCTTCAAGCCGGCTCGACCGATGTGGTTCAAGAGTGGGGCAAAACAATGCACAAGTGACTATCCCTATTAGGACGGCGCGCATGGAGATTTTGTGCAGAGGGCGATGAGTTTGATAATAAAAGGTTTCGTTCTTGTGGCGGCGGTGGACTTCGCGGCGGATACCGGCGCCCATGGCAGCTCAAGTGCCGCCAACGGGAAACCAAGGGAGTGCATTGTGACCATCCGTTTGAGTTGAAAGGCAATCAGACGCTTTGCGGTTTTTACGCGCGGCTTTCCAATTGTCTGTAAGCGATCGACGCCCGTACCGTTGTGGAATTGAGCGTCAACGGCGCGTTGCGCCGGGAATGCGTCACAATCCCTGTCTATGCCGCTCCGCTCAATCATTACACGCGATAAAACGGACGCGTCTTTTCGCCGCCTGACGTTGCCTAGGAATAACGCATCGCGCCGCCCAAGCCGCTCGCGCTGAAAGCCCGGGACAAATTGAACATGGAAATCATTTCCTCCAGAGCGATGACTGGCGGGGTCGCGGCAGGGCTGCAGTTCAAAGGTGCAGTTCGAAGGTGCATGGGATCTTGTGCATGAAATCTTGCCGACATGCGATACCCATTCCGCCAGACCAAGGCCGCCGGGCTGGCTTTAACCTACCTAAAACGCCATTCTCCAAGACGGCCCGCCGTGATGATGATGATGAGGGTGTTGCGGTCAGGAAGGAATAGGTCGTTCGAAGGAAAGGTTGTGATGGTCGCCAGGAAAAGGCAACCGTAAGGGAAAACTCTGGGGTGCGCGGATCGGACCCAACCAGCAACGAACTGTAACAGCTCGGCATGAATTGATGAAGCAGGCTATGAGAAATCCAAAGACTCTGTTGTCGGCAGTTGTGATTCTAATTTTCGCATCCCCGACCTTTGGGACATCGTCCGCCGACGGGGCCAAATCGGTCCTGCTGTTGATTCCGCGGCATGCGGGTCCGGTGGTTGAGAACATTGGGCAGGTGTTCACCCGCCAAATCCAACAGCGCTGCGATGCCAAGATTGTCATGTCCGGCAATGTGCCGCTGAGGGTGGAACTGGCTCTTGAAAAGGGCATCCCCGCGGAGGGCTACCGCATCGAAGACCGACAGGGCGGCGGCGTTCGCATTGCCGGCAATGGCGAGCGGGGACTGTTGTACGGCGTCGGTAAGTTTTTGCGGAACTCTCGCTATGATCAGGGCTGGTTCACTCCAGGCGCATGGCGTGGAACGTCGGCACCGAAATGTCCGGTTCGCGCGATCTACATGGCCACCCACTTCATGAATTATTACGAGGCGGCCCCGATAGAAGAACTCAATCACTACATTGAAGATCTCGGCCTCTGGGGCTTCAATACGATCCTGATCCACTTCCCGACCTGGCAGTTCAATGGTCTGGCCGATCCGGCCGCTCGCAAATGGTTGGACCGTTTCAAAACGGTCCTGACCCGGGCTCACAAGAGCGGGTTGCAGGTCGGTCTGCTCCAAGTGCCGGGTGAGGGCTACCAGAATGCGCCCCGGGAATTCCTCGCGACAAAGGTTCCAGGGAATCGTCGCGGCAACTTCGGGGTCAACTTGTGTGTCAGCAAACCGGAGGTGTGCGCCCATTTGCTGGCAATGCACGATGCGATCCTGGATCAATTCAAGAACGTGGGACTGGACTACTTCTGTTTCTGGCCCTATGACGAAGGGGGCTGCGCTTGCAAAGACTGCTGGCCCTGGGGCGCACGCGGTCTGCTGCGTATCTCAAAGGAGCTGGTGCCGCACATCCGGGCGAGGTTCCCTGCCTGCAAAACGATACTTTCCACCTGGTGCTTCGAAAATGAAAACGAGGCCAACCCTGATGGCGAATGGGTCGGGCTTGCCAAGGCAATGGTTCAGGACAAGGGCTGGGCTGATTACCTCATGGCTGACGGCCATGATGACTACTTCCCGAAATATGTTCTGGAGACCGGGGTGCCGGGAGAATTGGGGCTGCTGAACTTTCCGGAGATCAGCATGTTCGGCATGAGCCCGTGGGGCGGCTATGGCGCCAATCCAGCGCCGGCCCATTTTGAAAAACTCTGGGCCCGCATCAAACACAAAGCCAGCGGCGGCGCACCTTACTCGGAAGGCGTTTTCGAGGATATCAACAAGGCCATCTATGCGCAGTTCTACTGGAACCCGGATTGCAGGGCCGAAGATACGGTAAAGGAATATGCCGCCTTCGAGTTCTCCCCTGATTCAGCAGGCGACCTGCTGGAGGTCATTCGCATCTTTGAGTCAAACCACAGTCGCGGCAGGATCGGTCAAAGCGCGCTGCGAGCATTTGAACTCGCGAGTAAGACTGACGCCGCCTTGACATCGCAGGCGCGAACAAGCTGGCGCTGGCGGATTGTCCACCTGCGGGCTCTCATCGACAAGGAGCTTTTCGAACGCAAGGGCAGGCTCGAGGGCGGCACGCTCAAGGCATCGTTTGAGGAGTTGACCCGGATCTATCATGCGGAGAGCGCCCACAGCATGCCCATAAAACCGCCTCAGCTAAAATGACTTGGCGTTTGGCATCCACTTAAAAAACGGAGTAACGAACCACAGGAAAAGGCCGATTGTAATCGGCGGGAGGGAACAAATGAAAAAGGTAATGAAATGTTTGACGGATGTGTTATCGGCTGTTGTGATGCTGATGTGCCTATCGCGGGCCAGCGGGGCAATATCGGTCGGGGGGGCGAAATCGGTGCGACTGTTGATTCCGTCGCATGCAGGGGTTGTGGTTGAGAACATAGGGAAGGTTTTCGTGCGCCAGATTGAACAGCGGTGCGAGGGTAAGGTCGTCAGAGCCGGCAAGGCGCCCGTGACGGTGGAGCTTGCGGTCGTGGAAGGCATCGGCGCGGAAGGTTACTGCATCGAAAACCGGCAGGGCGGGGGTGTTCGCATTGTGGGCAATGACGAGCGGGGGCTGCTCTACGGCGTGGGTAAGTTCCTGCGCACCTCGCGTTACGACCAGGGCGGATTCACGGCCGGGCTATGGCGCGGGGGTTCCGTGCCGCAGAAACCAATTAGAGGCATCTATTTCGCGACGCATTTTCATAACTTCTACCACGACGCACCCGTTGAGGAAGTGCAGCGCTACGTGGAGGACCTCGGGCTGTGGGGTTACAACGCAATTGCTTTTTGGTACGACATGCACCATTTCGACGGCGCCGACGATCCAAAAGCGGTGGCGTTTCGCGCTCGTCTTCATGCCATTTGCATCACGGCAAAACAAATCGGTCTGGACGTGGTTCCGGGAGTGATTGCAAACGAAGCATATAATAACTCCCCAGCCGGCTTGAGGGCAGATCCGAGCGGTCAGCGGGGCGGTTGGTATGACTGTGCCGTCTGCCCGAACAAGCCCGGCGGCATGGATTATATCCTGAGCATTCTGGGGAATGAATTCAACTGGTGCGCTGATTTAAAGCCGGCTTATGTCTGGATTTGGCCCTACGATCAGGGCGGCTGCGGCTGCGCACAGTGCCGGCCTTGGGGCAGTAATGGCTTCCTTAAAACCGCGGGTCAGGTGGCGGCGCTCGCCCGCCAAAAGTTGCCGGGAACGAAGATCATCCTCTCTACGTGGTTCTTCGACGAGGCCGAATGGCAGGGACTGCACAAGGCCTTCTCTGCTAGACCACCCTTGGCTGATTATATCTTAGCCGAAGGAACGACGCGCTCCATGCCCGGCAATCTACCCATGGTGGGTTTCCCGGAGATCAGCATGCACGAGACCTTCCCCTGGGGCGGATTCGGGGCCACGCCGCTGCCCGGCAGGGCGCAGCACCAATGGGACGGCGTCAAGCAGCAGATTGCCGGTGGATTCCCTTACTCCGAAGGCATCTTCGAGGATGTCACCAAGGCCGTTCTGAGCCAGCTCTATTGGAACGATCGGCCGGCGGCGGAAACCCTTCGGGAATACGCCGCCTTCGAATATTCCCCAGAAGCGGTGGATGCGGTTGTGGAGGTCGTGGGCACGTTGGAGCGGAACCATCATTGGCGCTGGTGGCCGGGCGAGTTGGAAGGCGTGAAGCTCGGGATGGACTGGTTCCCGTCCAAAGGCGCCAAGCCTCAGGCTGATCCCGGCGCGGAAGAGGCTTATGCCACAATGCAACGGATTAATGGATTCCTGACTCCCCAGGGGAAGAGGGCATGGCGCTGGCGCCAGCTCTATCTGCGCGCCCTCCTCGACGCCGAACTCAAGGCCAATGGCGGCAAGCCGAATCCCCGTTGCAACGAGGCGTTTGCCGAACTGATAAAACTCTATCATGCCTCGAATGCTGATCCGGCTGTCCGCCCGCCACTTTCTAAGAGCCTGTCTGAAAAAGAGAGGCGGGCGTTTTCGGCGAGTATAAAACCGAAATAAAACCACAGCCATCCCACAGGATTTTTGAAAAAAGTGCTGGAATAATTTGTTTAGCCCTGCCACACGGCAGGGATGAATAAAAAACCAATCGTCCCAGCGCCGTCAAAGCTGAATCTTCTCCGTCAGATTTGCAACCTCATTCCTGAGTTCTTGGTCGCCAGGATTGCTCGCGAGACAAAAGC